>NZ_JAGGPD010000152.1 GCF_018613995.1 Microbacterium sp. ISL-103
CAGCACCTCGCACCGGATGCCTACCGTGCAGTAGGTCACGACGGGCTTGCCCTGGAGGTCGTCGTAGGCGCCGGAGTCGAGCAGGTCGACGAAATCGCGCGTGGTCTCGGTATCGGGAACGACCGCTCCGCGGAATCGGCCGATCTGCGCCTCGAGCGCGTTGCGTCCGTCGAAGAACACGACCTCGTCGCCACGCTCCCCCATCAGGTCGTGCAGCTCTTCGGGGCTCAACCGGGTGCCTCCGCCCACGACGCCGTTCTCGTCGACGCGGAGTTCGCCCGGTGCGCCGAACGAGACGATCTCGTCGCGCACCTTCACGCTGAGCTTCGGAAAGTCGAGGCTGCGACCGTCTGCGTCGACTCCGCTGCCCTCGCTCCACTTGATGTCGGCGTCCTTGAACGGCGCGTACGACCGGAAGGATCGTGACCACTTCTTGAGCGCCAGAAGGTCGCCACCGAGCGTGCCGTTGACACCGTCCTTCGAGATCAGGAGCCGCCCACGAAGGCCGAGCGCCTCGCCGAGATCCCGTTGCCACACCCGGATCGCCTCGGGGTCGGCGAGCGGGGTGAAGACGTAGAAGAGGACGATCTTGGGGGTTGCCACCCAGCGATTTTACGTCGGGTGCGAGGGCGAGCTGCGCGTGAGCGGCATCCTGGTGCCCAACAGCCGGCCGACATGCCGGTGGATGAACGGCACCAGCTCGACGTGTTCCCCGGCGTCCGCCCGCGTCAGCAGCTTCGTCATGACGTACAGCTGCGAGACGATTCCCCCCGCGGACGCAAGGTCGTCGTGGAACCGCCGAGCCACCTGATCTGCAACGCGGGGCACCGCGAGCGAGTGCCCCAACAGGAAAGCGGCGTCGTAGCCGCGAGGCGCGAGCCCCCAGGCCTCCCAATCGGCGAGTGCGAACGACTCCCGATGGAGGTTGTTCCAGTGCAGATCGCCGTGGCTGGGCACCCAATCGGCCTGGTCGACCTCGATGTCGATGCCGAAGAACACGGTGATCCGTCGGCGCATGACCTCGGGGTCGAGCACGCGGCGATCAGTGGTGATCGCGGCCAGCACATCGAGGCTGCGCTGGAGTTCGTCCCACCACGAGTCGTCGAGGCCCGGGGTCCGCTCGAGCACGGGGGCCGACGCGCACGCGCGGCCGGGCAGGAGACTCATGAGCTCGGCGCGATACACGAGCGGCCCCTCCTCCCACGCGCGTGCATCGAGCACGCGCGGCTTCGAGAGTCCGGTGATCGCCGATGCGTCTCGATTGCCGGTCCACCAGTCGCCCCGCGCCTGTTCGCGGCGAGCCCAGACCACCCGCAGCCAGTGTCGAGCCCCCGCGTGCTCGACGACGGAGCCGATGGATCGGTCGCGCCAGCCGAACCGCACTCGGCCGATCGCGTCGAGGCCGAGTTCGGCCAGCGCGCGCGAGTGCGCGAGGCGCAGTGCGGTGCGCAGAGCAGTGCTGGGCGAGATCGCCGTGTCGACCGTGGTCATCGATGTCCTTTCGAGGAGCGTCGCGTCGTACAGTGTGTGCTCGTCTGACTGCATAACGTCTTCTTCCGAGGCTAGATACACCGCTGACAGCCTGGCAAGGTCCCGACGCATCGCATACCGGTGCAACGGCATCTCCGTGTGGACTCCCGCGGGCACCGGACCCTGGTCATGGGCGCTCCACCCGATCGGCTAGACTGTTCAGGTTGTTCCTTGGTGACGTGTCCGAGCGGCCGAAGGAGCACGCTTGGAAAGCGTGTGTTGTGCAAGCAACCGCGGGTTCGAATCCCGCCGTCACCGCCAAATCGAAGGCCCCGACTCCCCTACGAAACACCGGAGAGTCGGGGCCTTCGTCATGCACCCGATTGGCCCGGTGGCAACACTTCGGCAACAACCGCTGCACGTCGAGCCTGATCGAGGGCGGTGGCAACGTCGTCCAGGTCGTCGTCGAAGAGATCTGCGTACGTGTCGAGAGTCATGCTCGCCGATGCGTGCCCGAGCATCCGCTGTACGGCCTTCACGTTCGCGCCCGATGAGATCGCGAGCGACGCGGCCGTGTGCCTGAGGTCGTGCGGGGTGACGCGAGGGAAGTCTTCATCAGCGTCGCGCACGCGATTAACGGCGCCGGCGAACCAGCCACGGACGCTGTTGGGGAGCCGCATGTGCACGAGGCCGTCGCCGAACAGGAGATCCTCGCGCCTCTTGCCCTCGCAGTGCTTGGCAATCGCGAGTGAGAGGAACGCGGGGTAGGGCACGGATCGCGCCTCGTGCGTCTTGGGTGTGCCGACGTGCACTGTACCGCCGACGAGGACGGCGTTCTCCTCGACGCTCACGCGCCGCCTGAGCGCGTCTACGTGCTTGACCCGTAGTCCGGTAGCCTCGCCCCACCTGAGGCCTGTGTAGGCCAGGAACAGGACGAGTGACGGGTGCCCAGATGCTGCGGCGAGCGCGTCGACCTGCTGGTGAGTCAGGTAGGGCTTCGATTTCGGCACTTTGCGGGGCAGCGCAACGCCTCGAGCGACATTGCGGCTCACTCGCCGGTCCTTCACAGCGACGTCGAGGACCGCAGCGAGCACGCCGTGCGCACGCAGCACGGTCGTGGCCGAGCGCTCGCGTGAGAGCTGCGCCACCCAGTCCTGCACCTCGGAGTACTTCACGCTCCCGATGGCACGTGCGCCCCATCGGGGCTGTACGTGCGTCTCCCACGCTCCACGGAGCGCTTGGTAGCTGGACGGCTTCATGACCTGCTCGCGCGCCTTGAGCCACGCTGAGGCCATAGCCTCGACGTTCTCGCGGGCGTCCGCCGGGTTCACGTAGTCGCCTTTGGCTTTCCCAACCTCGACCTCGGCGAGACGCAGCTCCGCATCCCGACGCCGAGTGAAGCCGCGCTCCTGCGTCTGCTTGTGGTCGGGGCGACGGTAGATGATGCGGTAGAGCTTCTTGCCCGCCTTGGTCTCGTACGCGTGGACGCTACCCATCGTTGAGAAGCCCGTCGAGGCGGGCGCTGCTGACCAGTCGCGTCGCAGTGCTCTGGCTGACGCCGAGGCGATCGGCGACGAGCTTCAGTGGCGCCCTCTCCGTCAAGGCCGAGACCGCGTAGATGACTGCAGCGTCGGCGACCACTTCAGCACGCTCTCGCCCTTCAGCCGGAGCGAACGCCCGTCCGGCACCACTGAGGGGGAGCCAACGGCCGTCAGTACCGCGGACCTTGATCATGTCGTCGCCGCCGTAACGAATGAGCGTCGCTATCGCGACATCGCGGATCTCGGTGCCGGTGATCTCCTTGCCCTGCATGATCTGACTCATCGAGAAGTGCCTGCACACGATGCGGCCCAGAGTCCGGTCTAGGTCGAGGCTGAGCCCCAATTCGACTCCGTCGTCGACCGTGAAATCGAGATGGAAGGGCGCAGTGATCCGAATGCGCTCGCTGAGGTAGCTGAACTCCTTGGCGTGCTTGGGCGCCTGACCCCGATACGACCTGATCTGCATGTGACTCAGTCTGGCACACGTGATCCTCTCTTGACGCATGTGGCTCTATCTGCTTTAGTTGAGCCAGCCCCGTCAAGAGCCATCCATGACGGACCTGACCCACACAAGGAGTAGATCGTGGAAGACGAATACCTGACCCCGGCCCAGGCGATCGATGTGATCCCGGGCATGACTGTCGCCCATCTCGCGCAGCTGCGCTTCACCGGCGCTGGACCGAAGTTCCTGAAGCCAACGCCAAGGAAGGTCCTCTACCGCCGCCGGGACCTCATCGAATGGCTCGAGGCGTCAGAGCGCACGAGCACCGCACAGGCGGTCTGACATGGCCGAGCAACAGAAGAATGCCCCCGGCGCCTGGCGGGGCGTCGAGGGCGAAGACCAGAACACCAACTCTCAAGGAGGAGAACCGATCATCATGACCAGTATCCAGCAGAACGCGATGATCCGCGAGTGGGCCGAGGCGTGGGCGGCGAAGCGCGCAGAGCTCGAGGCCGAGCTGACGGTCCGCGAGGACTTTCAGGTCTGGGCGGCCGAGCGGATCGCGCAGCGGTCGTGGACGATGGCCGGCTGCATTGCGCGGATCCTCGATCAGAAGGACTGGCAAGCACAGTTGCCGCCATTCCCGAAGGGCGCGGCGCCTACATGGGTGCGCGAGGTCGACGACAGCCTCTCCATGGGTGGCGAAGTCACCGTGATGCTCTACGGCACCGAACACCGTCGCGGCAAGAGCACGGCACGGATGAGATGGGGCCTGAACGTGGTCGTTGGTCCGAACGGGAACAACGTGCCATCGGGCGTGGACGAGCCGATCGGCACCATCGCATGGTTCGAGGGCGGTCCCGATGTCACGATCGATCACTTCGCCGAAGGCTCCTGGCGAGAAACCGCGAATGCTGCGAAGGTCCTGCGGGAGCTCGCGGACGAGATGCAGGCAGCGTCTTACGAGGAGATGTCGGCATGATCGGCATCGTCGGGATCAACCTCAAGCCAGCTCAGGTGAAGAACGCCCTCACCAAGTACCTCGTCACATACTTCGAAGCCATGGACCAGGCGATCAAAGAAGCCGGCGGCAGCCTCAGGACGAGCATCATGGGAGATGATCCCTGGCGGCCGACGCTTCCACAAGAACTCCATCCCGATTGGGCCACCAGCGTCCGTGCGCAGGCCGACGGAAGCGACTTCTACAGCGACCTCGACGGGCCCGCATTGCACGACGTGTTCGTGACGCAGGCGATCACCATCCGTCTCGAATGGCGTGACGAAGAGTCGACCTCCGGCTTCAACATCGTGGGAGTCGACGTTGATCCGCTGCAGATACTGCTACTCGAGGATCAGTCCCTCGATCTCGGGTCCGCGCGCGCCGTCACGAGCGGGCTGCTGGCGGCCGGGAAGCTCATGGCGCAGCTGCTCGAAGCTCCCCAGGGGGTGCGATGAATGGCTCGACGTGTGCCCTCGTGGGTGACACGGGAGGTCGTCAGCCGGTTCGGGCTCAGCGCCCCGGAACGGGCCGTGCTGCTGTGCCTGTGGGACCACGCGAACAAGTACCTCGTGTCTTGGCCCTCTCATTCGACGATCTCACGCGAAACGGGCTTCTCGGAGAGCACGACCAAGGGCGCGACGAAGACGCTGCACAGGCGTGGGTTCATCCGCAGGGAGGACGGCCGTGGCCCATTCGACGCAGCGCCTCACGATCGCAAGGCGGTGCGATGGGTGATGGAGGCCTCGTACCTCTTCATCGACCAAGCACTAGTGCAGGAGGTGCACTAGCAATCGACGTGACTAGTGCACCTCCTGCTGTAGTCGCTAGTGCAGGAGGTGCACGCAGAAGTAGATATACCTCACGTCCGCCGCTCTGCCGCAGTTTGCTCGCCCTTACGGTCAGACGCCGCTTCGCTTCGCTGGCTGACCATGATGATCATCAATCCAACGGAGATCATCGCTTGCATCGGCCAGCTTGCTGGTCGATGCCTGCCCGGCGAGGGCGCCCCAGCCAACCACGAGGGAACGGGAGTGAGTGATGACCATAGACCACGACGGCTGGCTTGATGTGGGAGTTGACCTCGCCTCGAAGCGCTGGGAAAACTGGCACATCCTTAGCGCGGATGAACTCGCGGCACTCGCAGTGGAGCAATGGACCAATCCCGTTCCTGGCCAGAACAACGAGATTCGGAGGCTGGAGGGCGAGCATCCTGAGCTCGTCAAGAAACGGTAGGAGTTCGGCTGTGGTCAGGCGCCCCGGGTGGTTCGGCTACACCCGGGACGCTTCCACGCCTATGGTGGCGCCTGCCTGCGCCTTGCGGATGCCATCGCGTGAGAGTCGTTCGAGCAGCCGCGTCTAGGAGAGGAACGCGTCCACGTTAGCCATCGCGCGGGAGAGTCGTTCGCGGTGTGCCGGACTCTTGTAGGAGCGGCTCATGGCCCGTGTCGAGTGGCCAACAAGTTCCATGATCAGGTCTTCAGGAACGTCAGCGTCGTAGAGGAGATCGACGGCTGCGTGGCGGAGGTCATGCAGCCGCACATGACGATCTGTTCCTAGGAGATCACGTCGGACTGACTTCCACAGCCGCGACTCCAGGTTCGGATCAATAGGTCGGCCGTGCCGGGTGAAGACGAGACCCCACGGATTCGGATCCATCGCAGCGAGGTGTTGCTCCATCATCCCGAGGATCGGACGAATCAAGGGGACTACTCGCCACCCGGCTTTCGACTTTGGTCGTGTCAGAAAGAGGCCGCCGTAGAGGTGCCGGTATTCGAAGTCCGGTGGCGCGATGGGGCGACCGCTCTTCTCCCGCCTCAAGGTTTGCAGCTGCCAGCTGATGTCGATGTGAGTGCCGACCCGATCAATCTCGAGCCCGACGACTTCGCCTCGTCGTGCGCCGGTGAGGATGTAGGTCATCCATCTCAGACCGTCAGGGCGGCGCGTGAGCGCATCGAGAAGATGCTTCACTTCCGCGGTCGTCGGGACATCTAAGTGGGGACGTGCCGGTCGCGGTTGCTCGACGAGACGCACCGGGTTGCGGGTGATCACCTCTTCACGCACGGCGGCATCGAAGGCTCGGGCAGCGACTACGTGCACGTTGCGGACGGTTGTAGCCGATCGCCTTATACCCACTTGATGCTGCATGTGCCGGATGTCTGACGCGCGAATCGCGTGTAGTGGCCGCGCGGCATTCAAACCCGGGAGGATGTGAGTACGGACGGCGCTACGGTAGCCGTCCGCTGTTCTTGGCCGCAGCTGTGGATAGACGCACTCCGTCAACCAGTACTCGAACCAGTCGCCGACTGTCGTCGGGCAAGAGTCAGGCGTGAATCCCGCCATCGCGAGAGCGCCCGTGGCCGTGCGTGATCGTTCGAGATCACGCAGGTATGCCTGCGCCGCCCCTAGATCCCGGAACCGCCTTACGGCGCGCTTCCGCTTGCCATCTCGACGTGGCAAGGGCGCTGCGACCGTCCAGTAACCCCGCTGGTCCCGATAGATCGATCCGGATCCTTTGACACGCCGCGTACCCATTCCCAGAACGTACGGCGCTCACTGTCGAGCGTTACGCCGCAGACGATCTCGCTGGGTCGAATCAGGTATGTGAGGGTTCAGATTCGACCCACGCCGCCTCGGTTCAGCGCCCCTCTGTTACAAAGCTGGACGTCGAGCAGTCAGTCTCAGGAGAGAAACACCGCCGCGCCGGGCACAAGGTGCACGCCTCTCGTCGAGCTGTCCGGAGACGCGCCAGGAAGATCGCTACGCTCAGCGCATGGATGCGTTCTGGACGTGGAGTGGCTGGACAGCTGTCGGATCAATCGCTTGTGTACTGGCATTAGCCACGTTGATCTTCGCCACCAAAGAGCTGCTCGCCCAACGGCGGCAGGTGCCGCTCTTCCGACTCGATTGGGAGATATTCGCGACACGCACGACCGGTGCCGACAGCTTTCACGTGGTTGAGTTCCGCAACTTCGGTCGCGGCCCCGGACGTCTGATCGATCTAACCCTATGCGGGGCATGGGCGAGACTGGACGATGAGCATCGCGCACCGGCCATCGTCGAAAGCGGAGGCAGGTTCCGGTTGCTCGTTAGCAGTCCGGACCTCGGAAACGCGTGGGTGCGCTACGTCTTCCAGACGCAGGCGAATAGACAGCGTTTCGAAGTGCGATGGGAGCCACTCCACTCGGTGGGTGCGATGGAAGACGAGTTTGATCGGCAGACGACCGAGTGGAGCAACAGGAGCTGGTGGCGCCGTTTCAGAGATAGTCGGACTCCTGCGAGCGTCGCTCCGGGCGGGCGGCCCGTCGGGATCGTGCAGGGCCTCAAAGCAACAGACCAGGTAAAGACCCTACTGCACGCGCCACCTGGTTCGATCTTCTATTCGGGCAAGGCGCTAAGCAAGCCTGCCACGCTCAAGTACGTCCTTCCGCCGACCTCTGGCACGGCGATATGACCGATACCAGCACGCGTCGTTGCTCACTCACCTTTCACTAGTCAGACAGCGCGCAACCCGTTCGAGCCCGGTCCCACGACCAGGCGGGGATCTCTCAACGTATCGGGGGATCGCTGCCCCGTATGTAGGCCGAAGAGGGGACAGCGCTCGGCCTTGACCCGCCCGTAGGTTGTGGCTATGAGTCAACTGAAGGGCGCAAGTCGCCCACGAACACCACGTCCGCTTCGCCTGCTCGCGGTCGCGCTTGCAGCGTTCGCGATCGCCGCAGGGATCGTCGTTCCGACATCTGCGGCCGTCGCGGCAGACGGATTCGTCTCGCCGGTGAGCGGGAACGTCGCGGATATCGTCGGAGGTTGCCCTGCCGGCAGCCGGCCCACCCATGAGGGTGTCGATATCAATGGCAACGGTGGAACGAACGTCTACGCTGCCGCGGGTGGTCAGATCCAGACGGCGGTCAACTCGAATTCGACCAGCGGTTACGGCACCCAGATCGTGATCGTGCACCCCGGCGGATACACCACCCGCTACGCCCACATGGTCAACGGTTCCGTGACTCTGGCCCCGGGAACGCCGGTGAACCAAGGGACGCTCCTCGGGAAGGTCGGAAGCACGGGGAACAGCACCGGGCCCCACATGCATTTCGAGATCAAACTGAACGGCAACAACGTCACCAACCTGTATTTCTCGTGCGGTCAAGGCAGCGTGGCGGCGTTGCAGCCGCTCGGGGCAGGGCCCGTGACCCCGGCTGTCACCGACCGCTCGTTCAGCCTCACCTCGACTGGCACTCTGCAAGGTAAGGCCGGGATGTACGAGCCCGTCGTGGCGCTCAGGAACAACATCGTCGCCTTCGACGCGGATGGGACGACGATTGCAGCGGTGGACACTTCCGGCAACGTGTGGGTGCAGCAGGGATCGTTCGCCAATGGATGGGTTGGGCTCTCTGGACAGGCCAAGGACGTAGCCGTCGACGGCGACCGGTTCGTCGTCCTGAAGACCGACGGCACCGTCATCGCGAAGGACGGCCTCTACTCCACTGCCTGGCTGACGCAGCTCGCGGGTGTCGAGAAGATCGACGCAGCAGACGGCCGCCTGGGCGTGCTCAAGGGCGGAAGTCTCTTCGTGAAGGAAGGCAACCTGCAGGCCGGCTGGGTGGATCAGGGCGGCGGCGTGAGCGACTTCGCGCTCGATGGCACCCGAATCGGCATCATCTCCGGAGGGACCGCATACGTGAAAGAGGGCAACCTCTACACAGCCTGGGTGACCATGCGCAACGGATCACGTGTCGAACGAGAAGGATCACGCATCGCTGTCCTCACGCCCGAAGGAATCGTCACCGTCAAAGAAGGGACACTCTGGTCGAGCTGGGTCAACCTCACAGGCCCGGGAGTCGGTGATCTCTCCCTCTCCGGCAACCGTGTCGCTGTCTTGAGTGGAGGGTCCGTCCTGATCAAGACGGGCGCACTCAACGCGACTTGGATCGGCGCGTTCGCCAACTCCAAGGCGATCAAGATCTCCTAACAGGAATCAACTACCGAGCTGTTCCCCCCCGCAGTCCCGAGGAGGGGAACAGCTCGGCAACCGGCAAGGTCTTCGGGGTAACGATTCGAGAGGATTGCTCCGTGAGCTGCTGCGATCCTCGCAGGGTAGGCTCCGCGATCGCACACGATCACCTGGCCATCGGGTGCGCCTAGCAGAGCACGCCCGGCACCACGCCCGGGAACAAGGGGCGCCGGGCGCTGCGCGGGTTCTAGGGCGACTTCACCTCTAGATCATTAGTGTCGGTTTCGGGAGAGCTGCGAACCAGATCAATCAGACGAGCTCGTGAGGTTCGATGATCTCTTCGACAAGGGTGATGCCGCCGGTTGTGTTCGCGGATTGCATCATGTCTTCGATCCACTTCACGTTGAGCTCTGGTGGCTGACGACTCTCGAAGGTAAAGCGGAGGGGAATCGAGGGGTGCAACCAGATCGTCGATCGTCCGAATGCTTCTCCCTCGGGGTGCACCCACGACAGGGTGAAACTTTCCTGGCGTCGGAGCTTAGTGGCGATGACAACTTTCAGATGGGCAAGGGCACGGTCTTCAATCTGCAGCTCGCTCGTGCTGTCGTAGGCGATGTATCCCATGCACGAGACGATAGACCGCTGCGGTGGTGGAGTACAGGGCACTACCCGGAGGTGGATGTGCCGCGAGGCTGGCTTTCTTGTGCCGAACCGGTCGCACAACCCCCTTTCTCTCTGGTGTGGGAGAACATACCCTCGGCGCTATAGGCCAGCGTCAGCGCTTGAGGTGTGGAGGAGGTCGCGCGTATGGATGAGGCAGAGCCGTCGTCACCACGAGTGGTGTTCTGTGTCTGGGCCGCCGTGATAGGCGTGGGGCTGGGAATCATGATCGCCCTGCCGCTGTCCGGGAGGTGAGAGATGCGCAGGCGTATTCGTGACCACGGCTTGAGCATCGCCTTTCTGATCATCTTCTTCCTCGCGCTGGCCGGACAGTCGATCGTGGGGCTGGCGTACACGAACGAGCAACTGGAGCAGCATCGGCAGCCGACGCTCGGGTATCTCGAGTACGTCACCTCATCAGACTTCATCGTCGATGTCGCGGAGAATTGGCAGTCCGAGTTCTTACAGTTCTTCCTCTTCATCCTCGCCACGGTGTGGCTGGTGCAGCGAGGTTCACCCGAGTCGAAGAAACCGGGAGATGAGGGGGTCGGCAGCGATTCCGATCAGCTTGTCGGGGAGTACGCGCGGTCCGATTCCCCGTCGTGGGCTCGTGTTCGCGGTGTGCGGTTGTGGGTCTATTCGAACTCGCTCCTTCTCGTAATGGGAGCTGTGTTCGTGTTGTCGTGGCTCGCGCAGTCGTTGGCCGGGCGCATCGTCGCGAATGAGGAGAACACTCAGCATGGCTATCCTCCGCTCACGTGGTGGGAGTACGTGGGGTCCGCGGAGTTCTGGAACCGCACCCTGCAGAACTGGCAGTCCGAGTTCCTCGCAGTGGGTGCGATGGTCGTGTTCAGCATCTATCTACGCCAGCGCGGATCCAACGAGTCGAAGCCGGTGGGTGTCCCGCACCATACGAGCAGCGTCGAATCGGAGTAGTCGCTCCAGCAGAGGCGTGAGGCTAGCCGGGGTAATCGCCACGATCAAGGGGATGGAAAACAGTCGACTCTCCTCGTATCGTCCGACAGATCCAGAGGGCTGCGAAAGAGATTATCGCGTGGACACAAACGCCACGCGCGCGTCCTCTTAGGAAGGAGGACTGCAAAAATGTCCGATCCGCGGTTCGAACTGCGGCAGGTCACCGAGAACGAATGGTTGGTGCTAGACCATCGCTTCGATTCTCACGATTCACACCAGACCGTTGCGGTCGTCCGCGATCAAAGCCGCGGACTCGATGTCCTGTGGATGCGAGAACTTCCTCTCCGCGCGCACTACCGCACCGCCACCGATGTTCTCGACGCGATCCAAAATCACTATGACCCACCGAGTAGATCGACCGCCCCCGTCACGATTCCGCACGTGCCGCCGTTCCTGGTCAGTAAGCACCGAGCTAAAGAGAGGTAAGAGACGCATGGGCAAATTCATCTACGAGAACAACATGAAAACTGAGATCGAGGACCGCGCGCTCACCCACCTGCAGCTCGTCATCACCGCGAAACTGCGGCGCGGCGAACCGTTCTCGTTCACGTGGCGCGAAGACATGAGCGTGGGCGGCGGTCGCACCACGGTATGGATCCATGCCGGTAGCTCGCTCGTTTTCAAGTTCGACGGAAGCCGCCAGCCTTCGATCAACCGCGCCTGGGTGGACGCTCTTGCTTTCACGGCGAACGCTCCCTCGGGTCTCTATCTCGTGTCTGAGCCGTCGGAGACTTCCTCGGTCGAACGGGCGGCGGAGCCGGCCACGGCCTGACCTGGACCCCACCGAGGGTGCCCCTCGCGACAAACCAGACACAGACGACCGAAGACCCCTACCAGTCGAGGGCTGGTTGGGGTCTTCGGCGTTTTAGCGCGTTCGTCAGTTGTGACGGCCAGAGCGCTCGTCATCGTTGTAACGCTCGCGACTGCCCGACCTGGCGAGTCCGCGACTGATCATGTATCCGGGGCGCGCACCGCGACGTCGGACGGCCGACATAAGATCAATCTTTGTCTCGGCCGGAGAAAGGCACACTGCCATGTCCCGGCTCTCCCCCAACACTCTCCTGAGCATCGAGCTCGGCGCGATCTGCTCGCGCAACCGGTACACCAAGGATCCGGCACCAGTCGTGGAGCAGCTGCTCATGACGGCGGGCGACCGGATCGAGGTTCTTCAGGAAGCCGTGGGCTCCTGGATCGGGTTCTACGAGGACGAGTACACGATCATCCTCGCGACTGCGCTGCGTGAGCTGCCGGGCCTCGATCCGTGGATCGCTCAGGGCGCGTATCGGCGGTCGATCCCCGACCACCGAACCCCTGAGCCGTCCTATCGCAACGTGACCTAGGCCGCCGGCGCCCGGCGCGGGTAGTCTGATCCGCGTGAGGAAGAAGATTCCCGAGCGCGCGAGCGTTTCCATGGTGATTTTGGTGTTCTTCGTCTGCGCTGCGATCTTCGGACGGAACGACTTCACAGTGATCGTTGGCCTGGTCGGTGCCGCATTGTCATCCATCTGGTTGACCATCGAGCTCGCGCTCGCAACCCGCTCCTGAGTTCTCGCTACGATCAAGCGATGCGAACAGTCAAGCCCGAGCGGCGCGCGGGGGTCATCGGTGCATGCGCACTCGCCCTGTTCGTCCACGCTGGATCGATCAAGACACACCCTCTGCTCGCATGGATCGGAACCGGGTTCGAACCGTTCCCCGGCATTGACCTGACGATCCTGCTCGGACTCATCGTCGCCGTCGCAATCATGGCTGACGTGGTGCGGACACGTTCACTCCCGGCCGCGCTCTGGATCGTCGCCGCGACTGCTGTGATTATCGCTCCCGGGGTCGTCGGCGCATCCACCTCTTATGGGATCGACAAGATCCAGTCGTTCTACACCATCACGCTCCTCGCGCTCCTCGCCGCAACCATCCTGCTCCGCGACCAGCGGCAGCGCGAAGCGTTCCTCCGCACCCTCGCAGGACTCGGGATCGCGGTGACCATCCTCGTTACCGTCGCCCCCGCCACGACCTCCGAGCTTTCGACGGTCGTCACGCTGCCAGGCACGAACACGATCTCCACGTCGCAGATGATCCTCGCCGGCGCGATCGTCATCATCATGAACGCGATCATGAAGAAGCGGCGCCCGATGGCCCGCACGCTTCTCGCGTTGCTGGGCGTACTCATGGTGCTCACCGCGTTCAGCACCGGATCGCGCGGCCCCGTACTCTCGGTCCTGGTGAGCATCGTCCTCGCGCTGCTGCTGGCTCCCGCGTTCAAGCGTCGCCGCGGCCGTTCGATCTTCGCCGTCGCAGCACTTGGCGCGGTCGCTTTCTTCGTCGCGACTCGGAGCGGTGGCGAAGGCCTCGCGCGCGTCCTCTCTCTGTTCTCTGGCGAGCAGGACACGTCCACCATGGCCCGAAGCTTCTTCTGGGAGACGTCCTGGGCCTACAGCCTGCAGATGCCGACCGGCGGCGGGTGGGGCTTCTTCGGCACGCTCCCCGAGGTGTTCATCTCTGTTGCCGAGGGCGGTCAGCTCTACCCACACAACATCGTCCTCGAGATCACACTCGAGGCCGGATGGCCCTCGGGCATCCTGTTCATCCTTCTCGTCCTCGCCTCGGCCATCCGCCTGATTCTCCGAGCGCGCGACGGCGTGACTCTCACGTTCTTCGTTCTGCTCACGTTCACGGTTATCAACGCGATGGTCTCTGGTGACATCAACGACAACCGCCTGATGTGGACTCTGCTGATGATCGCTTGGGTCATCCCGAAGCCGACCCCACAGGACGAGACTGCTCTGCCGGAGATCCCCGCGACAACGACGAAACGCCCCCTCGCCCGGGCGTGAGCCGGAGCGAGGGGGCGAACGGTCAGCGGATGATCCCGCTCGATCGTGCGAGGAGCTGGGTGAGGGTGACCCCCTCCAACCAGCCTTCGCTGATCGCGGTCGTCACCTTCGAGATGAAGTAGTTCCACAGCGCGACGGTGATGGCACCGCTGAGTGTGTCGTGGATTCCGTGCGTGTAGCCGAACATGATCGAGTTGGTCTTCTTCATCTGGTCGAAGATCGCGTCGATCTGCGCGGTCGTACGTCCGTGGAGCGTGTATCGCTGCATGTTCCACTTGTCGATCGGCGGCCAGACCTCGAGGCTTCCGGACTGGTTCGTCGGCGTCATATACCCGGCCCAGTACGGCTGCGACGCGGCGTGGTTGGGTGCCGTGTTCTGCGTCCACGCCGCGCGGATCGGTCGGCCGCGCGAGTAGCCGCGCTCCCGCAGCCACGCGATCGACTTGAGGCTGTCCGCGATGATCTGCTCCGCCGTCATGGTGGACGTTACCGCGCCGTCGTACGCGTGGATCGACATGTCGTCGCCCTGCGCATAGAACGCAGCGACGTCCGTGTCGGTGATGACTTCCGACGGCGTTCCGACCTCCGTGCCGTTGAGGAGCGGGTCGAGCGCCCAGACGACAGGGATGCCGAGAGCTCGAAGCTGCGGGAGCCCGATGTCCTTGAATGTCTTGTACCCGCGGTCTTCGATGAAACACAGCTGCGCCTTCGGAGGGCACTCGAGCCATGCCCGCCCGACGCTGATCGACGTCGCACCGGTGGTGATGAACGTGAGCTGCACGAACGGGAGAGTCCCCCAGTTCGTCAGCGTGCCGTCCACGGCCCGGAAGCGCAGCAGGTTCCACCCCGGCTGGAACGGTCCCGCGTTCGCACGGTTCCACCCCGTGGAGAGGATGAAGCCGATCGAGGTGACCTTCGCCGGCTCGGGGATGAACACCCAGCACTGGAAGATCGACGCGGGCGGGAAGTTCACCGTGGCGGTGTACCGAGCCCACGCCGTGACGGCTCCTGTCGTCGTCAGCTTTCGCGGGGTCACACCGGCCTTGATGTTGCCGGCGTCTGCCGACTCGGTGCACAGGTTGAGTACCGTGAACGGCGCCCCCGACAGCAGGACGACGTCCGTGCGCCCATCCGGTGTGAGCGAACCAGCGAGATCGCTGTTACGTGCGACGCGCGTCAGCCCCGCCTCCATCGTCGCGACATGCGACGCGAGGACTTGGTCAGTGGGAAACGGCGGTGACGGAGGAAACGCCGCGATCATGTCTGTGATCGCGCCGCCTACGCCAGTCACAACGAAGCCCGACATGACGTCGATGCTCTCCGCGAGGCTGCCGTTCTCGCCGAGGTAATCAGCAATCAGGCGATAGGTCGACTTCCCCTGGATCTGGTCGTTCCCGATCAGATCGACCGAGAAGTAGCCGCGCGCGTCGGGCTCCACTGTCACCGGCGCCTGCGACAGCACACGGCCACCGATGAGCGACAGCGCCGGACCGCCCTCGAGCTTGAACCGCAGTCGCGGAGCACGCCCATTGAGAGGGCGCAACCCAACGTCTGTGTAGAGGCCGGTGATGGTGGCCATTAGGTCTCCTCAGGTCAGCGGTTCTCGTGGACGACGATGGTGCTGCTGTCGAACAGCTCCTGCGCCTTCTCAGAGGCACCTACGGGCTTCCACAGTCCGTAGTGGAGACCGACCGCGATCAGGAACGTCGGCAGGGCGAGCAGGAGTCCCTGGCCGATGTCGTAGGCCGTGCCGGCGCTGATGGAAGCGCCGAGCTCCACGAGCAGCGACGTGACCAGCGACAGCAGCGCGAGCAGGACTGCCTTCACGCCGGGCCGGGTGACGGTCTTGGTGACCAGTCCGACGAGCAGGGGAAGGACAGTGGAGACGAGTAGCTGGATGACCAGCGCGACGTCGAGGGTGAATTCCAGCATGATGATCTCCTTGATCAGACGGCCCGGCGGCGAACCCACGCGGGTGGAACGGTGTCCTCGATCTCCGCGATGTCCGCAGGATCGAGGTTTGGCGCGTCGCGGCCGGGCCACTGATCGAACAGTGCTCGGAGGATGCGAGCGACGGCCTGCATCTTTCGTGTGTCAGCGCGACGCACTTCCTTCAGCTCGTCGCGGAGTCCGAGAACCTCGTCGCGGACACTGGTCATCTCGACCCGCAGGTCGCGGTTCTCATCGACGAGGTCTTGCCAGCCGGGGAACTGCTTCTCGTGTCGAGCGGCCTCCGCTGCAGCGTCCGCAGCGACTCGGTCCCGGCGCTTGCCTGCGAGGAGGAACCAGCCGCCGAGAAGCGAGACGATCGCGCCGGGGAGGACGTACTGGAAGATCAGTTCAAGCATCGGAGCCCCCTCGACGTATGAGGGTCACGATCCTTGTCGTCGGGAAGACGAGGAACCCGAGCGCGATCACCGAGTACGCGAGGCGTTCGATGTCGCCGCCGAAGATCAGCACGACCGGTGCAAAGGCGTACACGGCGAGGAGGGCGACGACGCACACGGCACCAGCGAACTCGATGCGCCACCACTTCTTCCGCATCGATCCGACAGTGGCGACCGCACCGGCGAGCACCATGCCGAGCGCCCAAAACGAGGAGTATGACGCCGAGGTGACCTGGTCTAGCGTCGGTGCGGTGGCTACCGCAACCGCGAACCCGAGGAGGGTGGTGAAGACGTATTTCGTCACCATCGCCCCTCGCGGGATCACGATCGGTTCACTCCCCCACCGCCGCAAACGCTCACGCATCACTTCCCCGTTCGTGGATTCGAGATCGGCTTCAGCCCGGCCGTCGCACGCCGCGAGTTCACGGTCGCGAGGAAGCCGTCGAACTCGGTGTTGTCGACGTCGACGGGTTCGCCGAACAGCTTCCGTTCGCGCTTCGATGCCAGCGGGGACAGCCGCTGGAAGGTGAACTCGCCGACGAGGGCACGCTTCGTCTGCTCGTCCGAGTCATCACGGTTCCAGATCATGCGCATTTCTATGTCTCGACTTTCAGGCTTGGGGGCGATGGGCGCCGGGTCGGGGAGATGCCATGCACCGGATGCGGTCTGCACGAGAGTCACGATCTCGTGGTAGTGCCGGTCGCGGGAGGGGTCGTACTCGAAGTGCCACGCCTCGACGAGAGTCCACTTCCCGCCCACCATCCGGTAGACGGTGCGGAACCAGCCGTGCTCCTCCATCAGAGCGACGCGCTGCTGGAGCTCGTCAGAGTCGACGGCAGCGCCCTTCTGGTGCACGCTCGGCGTATTCGGGGAGAGCGCGATCGGCGCCCACGGCCCACCACGCAGGTAGCTCAGGTACGACTGGTAGTGCTCGTCCTGCTGCAACCAGGACCGGAGCGCCTCGGTGATCTGCGATCGGTGCCCGAGGCGCTTGTCGACGCGGTGCAACGACTTGGCTGCGTCTTCGCGCAGGTGCCCTCGACCACCGCCGAGGTTGACGATCCGCTGTGCGTTTCCGCCGCCCATGATCAGCCCTCCTCGTGTGGTTCCTCGGCCGGGATGAGTTCCTCGAGGGCGAAGTCGCCGCCGAACCGCTCGGCCTTGACGAGCCAGAAGACCTCACGGCCCGCCGTCCCGTAGACCGTGAACTTGCCGCCCACGACGTCGTCGGCTCCGACCGCGAACGGCCTACCAACGGGCGTGAGCTGCACTGTGCGGCCCTCGGGCTTGTTCAGCCCCTCGAAGTACTCGGGCAGGGTCACGACCGCTGAGCCGTCCGCGCCGAGCTTCACGCGACCCGTGTACTCCGTCCCCGACACTGGGGACTCTGTCGAGCCGTGCCGCAGCCAGTACCCCGGCTTCGTCGGGTGAGCCATGCGGAAGTTCTTCGGCCCATCAACGTCCAGTCCGTCTGCGACGAGCACGCCACTGACGACCGTGTCGGCGCGCAGAGCGATCGCGTTCCCGGCGTCGAGAACGAGCACCGCAGAAGCGGCGATCCGGCCCGCCTGAGGGCCCAGACGATCGATGACGAGCGGCCCAGCCAGGATGCGTCCCGAACCGAGTGTCAGGTCGGCATTCAACGTCACATCGGCGGCGAGCGTCGTCT
Source organism: Microbacterium sp. ISL-103 (assembly GCF_018613995.1). Taxonomy (GTDB): domain Bacteria; phylum Actinomycetota; class Actinomycetes; order Actinomycetales; family Microbacteriaceae; genus Microbacterium. The sequence continues at coordinate 17,927 of NZ_JAGGPD010000152.1, forward strand.
CCCCCGTCACATCCAGATCGCCCGAGATCGTGGTCGAGCCAGTGATCGTCGCGCTGCCCGTTGTACCGAAGTTGCCACGCACCGTCGTCGGCCCGTTGAAGTAGACGAGGCCGTCCCA
>NZ_JAGGPD010000153.1 GCF_018613995.1 Microbacterium sp. ISL-103
ATCCGCGAGGTCTTCGAAGACGGGTCGGTCACGAGCATGTTCGGCGGCGACGCTTAAGTAACCCATATATCGGGCACAGCCCGCGCATAGATGCTGTCCCTACGGTCGAATCAACATATCGATCAAGGCCGGGAGGACCATCATGATCCGCACGACTGTACCGACTTCTGTTCGCAAGGGCGCAGCCCTGGCCGGCGTCGCAGGACTCCTCGTCCTCGCCGGATGCTCCGGAACCGCTGACGCCGAAGACCAGTCGACCGACACCGGAACCGACTCGAGCACCGAGTCGACCGACTCGGGCGCATCGGCCGGCGACTACGCCGACGGCACCTACAGCGCCGACGGTTCGTACCAGACCCCCGAGACGGTCGAGTCGATCAGCGTGACCCTCACCGTCGCCGACGGCCTCGTGACCGAGGTCGAGGTGACCGGCGACCCGAAGGCGCGCGAGACCGAGCAGTACCAGGGCCAGTTCATCGACGGCATCTCCGACGAGGTCGTGGGCAAGTCCCTCGACGAGATCGAGGTCAGCCGTGTGGCGGGCTCGTCGCTCACCAGCGGCGGATTCAACGAGGCCGTCGAGTCGATCAAGGAGCAGGCGGCCGCCTGAGGCGCCTGAGAGCACTCCATGGCGACCTGGCGTTTCGACGCGATCGGCACGTCCTGGGAGATCGAGACATCGCACGAGCTCGACGTCGACCGTCGCGCACGCGTCGGCGTCGAGATCGAGCGGTTCGATCGCGAATGGTCACGGTTCCGCTCGGACTCCGATGTCACCCGGGTCGGCCTCGACGGCGGCTCCATCTCGTCTGCGGATGCCGGGCCGATGCTGGATGCGTACCGGGATGCGTCGAGAGCGACCGGGGGAGCGGTCAATCCGCTCGTCGCCGACAGCCTCGTGGCCCTCGGTTACGACGCGTCATACTCTCTCGTGGCCCATGACCCGGTGGCGGCTCCCCCCGACTGGACCGACCGACTGCGGTGGACGCAGCGAGAGGTCGAGGCATCCGCTCCTGCACTCCTCGACGTCGGCGCGCTCGGCAAGGGGCGACTGGTCGACATCGTCACGGATGCACTGGCCGACGTGCCCGGCGATCTCGTGGTCGATGCCGCCGGCGACATGCGGGTGCGCGGAGAGCCGGTGCGGAGCGGGCTCGAGCATCCGTATGACCCGGCGAAGGCCATCGGCGTCATCGAGCTGCAGGACGCAGCCCTCTGCGCCTCGGCGGTCAACCGTCGGGCATGGGGCGAGGGGCTGCATCACGTCCTCGACGCTCGCACGGGTGTGCCCGTGCGCACCTGGGCCGCGACCTGGGCGATCGCTGCCGATGCGATGAGGGCGGATGCCGTCGCCACCGCGCTGTTCTTCGACGGAGGCCCCGAACTCGCAGCCTCCTGGGGCGTCGAATGGGTGCGGATGACGACAGACGGACGCGCGGAACGTTCACCCGGCTGCCCCGCGCAGTTGTTCACGACCCGCCCCTGAGGCGACGAGTAGGGAAGAGTAGACCCGTGATCACCTCCATCACCGCCCTGCGGCAGCGCGTCCTCGCGCTGCTCGGCGGCATCTCGATGTACCGCCTGGTGCTCTTCGCGCTGCTGACGTTGGCGTTCAGCGCCGTCGTGCTGTCGGCGGTCGGGGTGATCGTCTCGCCGACCCCCCTCGAGATCCTCGTGTCCTTCCTCGTTCTGGCGGTCGTGATCTCGCTGGTCGATGCGGCGGCCCAGCGCATCCTGCGGCTGCCCTGGCGCATCGAGTCGTCACTCGTGACCGCCCTGATCCTGCTCTTCGTGCTGCGTCCGGGCGTCGAGCCGACCGCCCTGCTCGGTCTCGCCATCGCGGGAGCGCTCGCGAGCCTGTCGAAGTACCTGATCGCCTGGCGCGGACGCCACATCGTGAACCCGGCGGCATTCGGTGCCGCAGTGGTGTCGATCCTCGGGTCCTTCGGCGCCTTGGAATGGCTGGGCACGTCGTCGTCGTGGTGGGTCGGCACCCCCTCGCTCTTCCTGCCCGTCGCGATCCTGGGGCTCGCGGTGCTGTGGCGCACCGAGAAGGTGCGCATCGTCGTGACGTTCCTCGTCATCGCGATCGCCGTCTCGGTGCTTCGTCAGGTGGTGCAGGCGCAGGAGTTCTCGATCGACTTCGAGCTCGGGCAGGCGCTGTCGTTCGCCGTGCTGCAGTCGCCCTTCCTGTTCCTCGGCGCTTTCATGCTGTCGGAGCCGCTGACGCTGCCACCGCGCCGGTGGCAGCAGTTCTCGGTGGCGGCTCTCGTGGGCGTGCTAGCCGGCTGGCCGATCGAGGTCGCCGGGCTCTTCACGCTGGGCCAGGAGCGCGCGCTGCTCATCGGCAACCTGCTCGCCTTCGCCTTCGCGCTGCGCGGATCGGTGCGTCTCGTGCTCGAGAAGCGCCGGTTCGTCACGCCCACCGCGCAGGAGCTGACTTTCCGGGCCAAGGGGAAGCTGAAGTTCCTCCCCGGTCAGTACCTCGAGCTCGACGTTCCGCATCACCGTCCGGACGCGCGGGGCACGCGGCGGGAGTTCAGCATCGTCTCGGCGCCCGCCGACCTGCCGACTCTGCGCATCGCGTACAAGGACGGCGATCAGAAGCATCCGTCCAGCTACAAACGGGCGCTCGCCTCGGCGGAGCCGGGGTCCGCTCTCGCGGTGACCGGCACCTGGGGAGATTTCCTGCTGCCGCGCTCGGATGCCCCGGTGCTCATGGTGGCCGCCGGCATCGGTGTCACTCCGTTCGTGTCGCAGCTGCGCCAGCTGCAGCTCTCCGGCGAGCAGCGCGACGTCGTGCTGGTCTACGTCGCCTCAGAGAGCGCGGAGCTGGCATTCCGAGATGAGCTTGCCGCGACCGGCGCACGGGTGATCGCGTTCACGCGTGATGAGCCGGCCGACCTGCCCGCGCACTGGACATGGGCTCAGGGGGCGCGGCTGGATGCCACCGAGCTGGAGCGTCATGTTCCTGATCTCGGTTCGCGTCACTCGTTCATCTCGGGGCCCCCTCGCCTGATCGCCGACCTCGCCCCGGCGCTGCAGAAGGCTCGATCGCTCACGACCGACGCCTTCGCCGGGTACTGAGTCGGGGCTGCCCCTCGCGGCATCCGCGTCCTGCCGGGCGCCCGTCTGCAGGACCGAAGCACGTTCTGCGGGGGAGCTCCGGTGCTCTCGTCCCGCAATCGTGCCTCGGTCCTGCAGACGG
>NZ_JAGGPD010000154.1 GCF_018613995.1 Microbacterium sp. ISL-103
TATCGTCGCGATGACATGCAGGAACTGGTCGATGCTGCGCACGGTCACCGCGTGCTTGCCGAAGAACGCTCGAGGGCTGTTCTCTTTCCGCGCCGCGGGTCCTGCGGGCTTCTCCCCGCCGTCCAATTCTGGTGGCGGGTAGAGCTTCTCATCGGACGATGCGTTGGCTGCGGCCCGGGCGGAGAAATCCAGTAGTGATGCCCACTGTCCGCCGGGTGCGATGCTCCTGCGCAGCACCTCATCCATGCGCTCGCGTACTTCGGCGAGTGCCGGGGAGCTTGCAATGATTCGGTCGCCCATCTCGTCAAGCTGTTCTCGAAGTGGATGGCGTTGAAGGATGCCGTGCATGAGGTCATCCATGGCCGGAGAGATCTTGCGGAGGATCTCAGCCGAGTCGCCCGAGTACATCTGGGAAGCTGCTCGCTCCGCGAAGCGGCGGATCTGCTGTTCCGTCTCAGGCGGCAGGACGATGTCGTCGGACTCCTCTGGATCTGGCACGTTCGTCATGCTACTGGTGCCTGCGGCTACTGGCGGATCTCGCCCTCAATCCAATTCCAGGAACGGAACGCCAGCCTCTTCGAGCTCGTTGTACAGATCGCGGACCTTCCGGCGAGAGACTCCATAGGTCGTATGGGTGAAGACGATGCGTTCCGCAGCGCGGGAGACACCCACGAAGAAGGTCATCGTGGATTCGATGGAGTTGTTGGCGTGCGACCACCACTGGTTGTCGTCGAGACCGACGATGAAGACCGTGTGATACTCGAGACCTTTGCTGCGATGGATGGTCATGAGGGGCACCGCGTCGTCCTGACGGAAAGCGCCCGCCACCTCGTTCCAGGCCGACGTCTCCTCCAGCACTGAGGCCAAACGAATCCCGATGGCGGTGAGCTTGGTGGTCACCTCGTCACGGTTCTCCGCGAACCGCCGCGAGCCGCTGAGTTCCTCCATACTGATGAAGCTCGTCACTCGTTCGAGAACGGCTGCCGCGAGTTCCATCGCGCCGGTAGTCGCAGGAAGCAGCTCGTTCGTCTCTCGGAACCACGTTCGCAGGTCGGTGAGGAACACGCTCAACCGGTCCTCCCACGAGTCCCGTCGATGCCGCGTCTGCTCGGGCAGCGCTTCCAGTGTGGAGGTCACGTTCATCCAGGCGTCGGGTTCACCACCGATGGACGCTCCGAGCCGTATCACGTCGATGAGGAGGGTCGTGAGCTCGTCGCTGAGAAGCTCTTGCAGCCGAATCACGCCAACGAGGAGGTCATCGTTGCGGACACGAAGGTCGTGTTCTTCGAACGCCGTCCGGAATCGCGGCTCCATCAAGGCGACCTGCTGGCGGGCAAGGATCGCGTAGTCGGATGCCGTCCGACCCGAGTCGTTCATGTCCTGCCGAATCCATTCACCGATCTTCGAGGCCTCGGTGTCCTCGTCTGTGAATGACCAGACCTGCGCGGGAGCGTCGCCCGTCTCGCTCAGTACGTGAGAGGTCTGCTTACTCGCCTTCGGGCTCAGGATCCTCGCGAACCGGTGCTGTAGCTCAACGAGCTCGGGCGAGGAGCGGTAGTTGGCTGTCAGGACGAAAGTTTCGGCAGCGAAGTCGACCTCGAACTCCGCGAACGCGTCGTCAAGCGCACCCGCCCAGCCCATGATGCGTTGGTTTCGGTCGCCGACGGCGGTGACCTGAGTGCCGGAACTTGCGAACACCTCTTTGAGAAACGAGTATTGCGCGAAGGTGGTGTCCTGAAATTCGTCCACGAACACGAACGGGTATGTCGCGGCCAGTGCCGTTCGTAGCTGCGGGCTCGAGCGGATGATGAGGTCGGCGAGTCGGTTCAGCATCACGAAGTCCACGGTCGCACGTGCGCGTCCGATGTAGTTCTGCGTCCACCATGCGTGCACGGCGTAGGCTTCCGCCGTCTGCGGGGACAGCAGATCGTCATCGAGAGAAGTTGCGCCGACGTGCCTGGCCAGGAAGTCGAATGCGGGAATGCTTCGGATGTCGTCTACGAGTTGCGGCGGCGCGGAGCCGGCGATGTCGTCGAGGAAGGCCTCGACCTCCTTCTTGTTGGAGTAGCTGATCTTGTATTCGTCGAGCGTCCACGGCGCCGGCAGTAGTGCGGAGAACCGGTCGACAATCATCTTCGTGAATGCGTCGAACGTCATCGAGGTGAACCGGGGTGCGTAGTCCGGCAACCGCTTCTGCACGCGGTCTCGAAGGTTCGACGCCGCAGACTTCTTGAAAGAGATCGCGAGGATCTCCTGCGGGTATGGGCAACGGCCGGTCTTGAACAGAAATCCTGCGCGTTGTGCAAGGAACTCCGATTTGCCCGAGCCTGGCCCCGCCGCGACGGACGCAGAACTTGCCTTCAGAGCCTCCCATGCCGCTTCTTCGAGATCGTCGATGCCTTCGCCGAGGGGTTCCCAGTCGTCCTCGCTCACCAACATCAGTCGCCGACCGCCTTGCCGATGCGGTCAAGCAGCTTTCCGAGGCCTCCGCCAAGTCCCTCGAGGTCAACTTCGGAGACTCTAGCGAGCGCTCGAAGGTGGCTGCTGGGCTTGGAGTTGGTCAGGAACAGGTACCGATACCAGCGAAGGTCGGGGATGCGCGCGGGGTCCTCCCAAAACGCGACGTCGGGGCGCACGTCCGCAGCGCCGAGGACAGCAGACTTCGGAATCGTCTTTGACATCGGTCCGCGCCCTCCGGGGACCTTGACGCGGTAGGCCTTCGGGAACGCTACAAGCAGGCGCATGTCCAGGTCGAGGGGAGCAGAAAAATAGACCCCGTACCTTCGGAGATGCGTGAGCCACGGTGCGATCTTCTGGATGGTGTCGAGACCCTTGAGATCATCAACTGACGTTGCCCCTCCGGGTGCTTCATCGAACGGGTCGTAGCCGATCTTCTCCAGTTCGTTGCACACGTCCTTCAGGCGATCTCCGCCACCGCCTGCCCGACCAAAGTCGAGGTCAAGGAGCGTCGCGTAAGGGATGCCAAGGCCGTCGAGGAGCTGCCAGAAGTAGTTGGTGTGACGCCCGCCCAGTGGGACGACGGCGACGAATGACTGGTCGATGTGGATGCCGCGGGCTGCGGCGAGGATGGGGAGAACGACGGACTCGGATTCTCCCTCGCCGAGGACCACGAATCGCGCGAAGTACAGCTCAGGGTAGGAACGTACCGCCTGACGCAGATACTTGCCCGCGTCGGTGTTTGGTGCGGGGAGGGGGACTTCCCGCACCTTTGTCGTCAGCTTCTTTCGACGCAGGCGGAAGTGGCGGATTTGCTCGGGTTCGATGCGGGACACGACGCTCGCCGAATGGCTGGAGATGATGGTCTGGGACCTGCCGCGCTCCGCGACATTCAGCAGCTGCTGAACGACACGGGACAGGAAGAAGGGAGAGAGGTTGTTCTCCGGCTCTTCGAGGATGAGCAGCGTGAGTACCGGTAGCGACGACGGTGTGAGGTCGAACGTGTCCGGATGCTTGCCGCCCACGATCTCCTGTTCAATGTCCAAAGTCGCCGCGGTCAGAGCGATATGCAGGAGCGAGCGTTGTCCGTCGCTGAGTTCCCCGGCCGAGCGGGTACGCCCGGTGGGGGACGGCTCGAACAGCATCTCTGCGTTGGAGACCATCACGCGTAGTTCACGGTTGATGGGTTCGAAGGTGGGGTTTGTATCCGACTTCAGATGGTGCAGTTGCTGCCACCGGTTCGTGATGGCTTCTGTGAAGGATTTCACGACCAGCTCGTCTTTGAACTTTGTGGAGAGCTCATCGGCGGCGGTGGTTAGGTGGTTCCGGAAAGTGTCGGACCACTGGCTTGCCCTCCAGAGCCTGCCGCGGAGGAAGCCCGTCACCTCCCGCGCGCCATCTCGGGTCGCGGGGACGTAGATGGCCTGAATCTTCTCGCGTGCTGCTTCATCGAAGCGAGCGGTGCGGCCTTCGACATCGTCCTCGAATGTGTAGACGATCTTCCGCTCGGTGCGAATCGTGCCGGAGGCGGGGCCTTCATCTGTCCACGTTGACTCCAACACGATGCGCAGCTTCAGTTGCCCGTTGTCGTCGGCGGTCATGTGTCGGAAGAACTCCGGTACCGTCTGCGCAGCATCCGAGTCGGGATCGTCCAGCTCGGGGAACGCGAAGACCGCTTCGATGCGCATCTCGCGTGAAACCGGTGCTTCCTCCTCATCGGCGGGAACGTGAAAGTCGGACAAGCGGATTGCGCGCTGCTCGGCAACGACACTGAAAAGGCGCAACATTGCTTGACTGGCCGCGGTCTTGCCCGTCGCGTTGCCGCCGAGGAATGCCGTGAGTTTCTCGTCGAACGAGATAGATGTTTGTGTCGACCCGAAGCTCTGAAAGTTGAGCAGCGTCAGTCGTTCAAGGAACATCGCGGGGTCCTTCTCGTTCGGTGCCGCTCTTACCCAAAATGCCAATATGCGACGGCGTCGTCGACACCTACCGTAGCTGTCAACGCTCGCGAACAAGGCCAAGCGAGGGTGGGTGAGGACCCTGTCTGGCGAGTCTTATCGCCATACCTTCTCCGCGGAGGGCCTCTCAGCCCAGGGTGAGCAACCCAGCTGTCGGAGAACGATGGGAGTGCAGGGCGCCGTCGAAGCCGTCGAGAGTACATTCGCCACGAACGTGCTGGAGATTCGCGCGGATGCCTCCTAGTCAGCGGCCCCATACCGGATAGATCATCTGGCAGAAATTGCTGCAGCCGCTATTGGCGCCCGTCATAGGATTCAGCTGTGCCATCTACGTTCTTCCTGCGAACCGACACCCGCTACTTCGCTGCTGCTCTCGCCGAAAACACGACGCACTCTGGAATCGACACTTTCGAGATGTCTCTTGGTCTCGCCACGGCCGGCAACAAGGGGGAACGGGCAAACCAGATCGTCGCGTTCATGTTCGGTGAGTCAGACACTGACGCTCTCGTGATCTCGATGCTGAACTACCTCTACGTAGAGAACCCGTATGCAGATACGACCATGAGGAGCCAGTCCTATCTGAACCTCAAGCAGTACGTTCTTGACCGCCGGGGGGTCGAGATGACGGACAACGGCTTCGCCCTCCCGGACGGTCGAGAGGCTGATGCCCGCGAGCGAATGGAACGTGAGCCCGCTGCGCGGCCCGACTCCGCGGACTCGCTGAGCGATATGTCATGGACGTCGCCCACATCGTCACCTTCCGAGCTACCGCGTCCAGNNCAGTGACGGTGGTAAGGCAGTTCCTCCAACATCTTGGGCTACACATGCTGACCTGGTCGGAAGCTGTGGCACTCACGGGGCAGACTCAGCCTCACACTTACGACATCGTGCGGGCGGGGATGGACGGCGCCGCCGCTATCGTGGTGATCTTTTCGCCCGATGACCTCGCCCGCGTCAAGGATGACTATTCCGAGGTGGGCGACGCAGATCGCGTTCCGACCGGGCAACCGAGACAGAATGTGCTCCTTGAAGCGGGGCTCGCGTTCGGGATCGGCCGCGAGCGAACCATATTCGTCAAGAGTGCATCGACACGCGACATCTCGGATATCGACGGGTTCAACTGGGTGAAGCTCAACGGCGCGTACGAGAGCCGACTCGACTTGAAGGGTCGTCTCCAGCGCGCGGGTGCAGCGGTGCGCGCCGGGGAGTACGATCTCGCCGATCCGATTGCTGGCCCATTCGCCGTCGTGGGCGGGACAGCCTAGAAGCAGGTCGGGCGATTCCGCCGGGGTGAATCAGGCCCTCGCGGGCGGAGTCGGGTGTTCCATGGATCGACTCTGTCGGCGCGAGACAACGGCGGTCGGTCCGCTGCTTGACTGTGCGCTACGTTGAGCGAGTGACCGAACAGACTGCGCAGCCCGGTTGGCATCCAGACCCATCAGGGCAGTTCGAACAGCGGTACTGGGATGGCGCCGCGTGGACGGATCATGTGTTCGCCGGCGGAGTGCAGTCCGTCGCTCCGTTGGCGCGAACCCGTGCCGAGGCCCGCGCGCTCACAGCACCGACCACTGTCGACCAGCGCCCTGAGCAGATTGCCACTCCTGCGGATTCGGCGGACCAGGTGTCCTCGTCTGTCCGCGCGCACAACCCGCTGTTCCTGGAGAACATCCCGCTCGTCGGTGCTCGAAAGCATGCCGAGAAGCTGCGCTCCGAGGTCGCGCGACTTCAAGGGCTCATCGACCAGTACGGGCTCCAGGACGTGGCCGCCCTCGATGACCTGAAGCGTCACCTGAACCAGGAAGTCGATGGCGTCCGGGGGCAGGTCGCCGCCGCTTCCGCGGAGCTGTCGTCTCGTCAGGCCGACATCGCGGCGACGGAGGCATCACTCCTCGACCTGCGTGGTGCCGTCGAGGTACAGGAACTTGGGCTCTATGACTATGAGCATCCCGCCGAAGACTCCGTCGCCCTGGCCACGCAGCTCGAAGCGCTGCGTGCAGACATCAAGACGGCCGTCCGCACCGGTCGCGCTACGCAGGCGACGAGCAACTTCACCTTCAACAACAGCTCGGCCAAGGGTGCGAAGTTCGTCCGCGACATGTCGAAGCTCATGCTCCGCTCCTACAACGCCGAAGCGGAGAACTGCGTCAAGGCGGTCCGGGCCGGGAACCTGGCCACCGCCCAGAAGCGCCTCACGACCGCGATGGAGCAGATCGCTCGTCTCGGCACCATGATTGACCTGCGCATCACGTCGTACTTTCATCAGCTTCGACTGCGGGAACTCGAACTCGCCAACCGGCATCTCCGCGCCGTCCAGGCGGAGAAGGAAGCTGAGCGTGCGCACCGCGAGGAACTCCGCGAGCAGCGCAAGGCGGAGAAGGAGCTCGCCGCCGAGAAGGCCAGGTTGGAGAAGGAGCGCGGCCACTACGCCAACACCATTGCTGCGCTCGAAGCCAACGGCGACCACGAAGGCGCCGAGCGTATGCGGGCGCGTCTTGCCGATGTCGAGCATGCCATCGAGAACGTCGACTACCGTGCGGCGAACATCCGCGCCGGGTACGTGTACGTCATCAGCAACGTCGGATCGGTCGGCCCCGATGTGGTGAAGATCGGGCTCACGCGCCGACTCGAACCCATGGACCGCGTGAACGAGCTCGGTGATGCGTCCGTGCCGTTCCGGTTCGATGTCCATGCCCTGTTCTTCGCGGACGACGCGGTGAGCATCGAAGCGATGCTCCACCAGCACTTCGCCGACCGACGCATCAACCAGATCAACCTGCGCCGTGAGTACTTCCGCACCACACCCACCGAGGTGCGAGAGGTGTTGAAGGCGCAGTCCGTCGAGCTGCTCGACTTCAAGCTGGAGCCCGTTGCAGAGGAGTACATGGCGACTCGGGCACTGCAAGCGAGATAGATCATGGAGCTCGCCGTATAGATCGCATTTAGGCTGGTCCCATGTTGCAGACGGTCGCGGTTCCAATCATCGACGGGCTCGCGATGTTTGAATTCGGCGTGATCTGTGAGGTATTCGGCGGTAAACGCGACGATCCGATAGTCCCGCATTTCGACTTCCGCGTGTGCGGCGTCGTGGCGGGCGCTGCGGTGTCCGCAGGTGCCGGAATCACTGTGACGGCGCCTTACGACTTCTCTTCGTTTGATGACGCTGACTTGATAGCCGTGCCTGCGGCCAGCATGCGTGAAGGGTACCCGCCGGAACTGCTACGGGCGCTCCGCCGAGCTTCGTCCCAGGGAAAGACGATTCTGAGTATTTGTTCGGGCGCGTTCATCCTGGGTGCGGCGGGGCTATTGGACGGGCGGGACTGCGTTACGCACTGGAAGTACATCGAAGCGCTGCGCGAGAAACATCCACGTGCGACGGTGCGAGATGACGCACTTTACGTCGAGGACGGCAATGTGGTCACGAGCGCTGGTACCGCAGCCGGTGTGGATGCGAGCCTGCACATCGTCAGGAAAGAGCTCGGTGCCGAGGTCGCCAACGTCCTTGCGCAGTACATGGTGGTGTCCCCACACCGAGAGGGGGACCAGCGCCAGTTCATTGAACGTCCCGTGCCGCGAGACGCGGGCGATGGGATCGCCCGCGTTCTGGAGTACATCGCTTCCGACTTGACGCGCTCGCACAGCATCGACGAACTGGCGCGCCATTCACATCTCTCGCGTCGCAGCTTCACTCGTCGATTCCAGGCAGAAGCGGGCACGACGCCCGCGCGTTGGCTCGCTTCGTTGCGGATGAGCGAAGCGCGGTTGCTGCTGGAGACGACAACGCTCGACGTGGAAGAGCTCGCCCGCGCGGTGGGGTACTCCTCCGGAGCAGCATTCCGGAAGACGTTCCGAGGCGTTCACGAGATGTCTCCTTCCGAGTACAGGGCAAGTCGATCCTGACGCAGGATGCACGCGCGTTCGCGTGTTGACGGCTCCACCGGGCCACATCCCAGTCGATTCGGGTCACCCGTACCCGTGGCCGTTCCGCGCGCCCGAAAACCGCGCCCATGTTTGGTGATGTGACCGGCATTCCGGTTGCACCGGATGACTTTGGTGGGT
>NZ_JAGGPD010000155.1:0-7015 GCF_018613995.1 Microbacterium sp. ISL-103
GGGCGTCGCCGCCTCCGACACGGCAGCCAGCGCGACTCTCGGCGGCTCGCTCACGACCACGATGGCCCTCGGCATCCCCGGCGACTCGGTGATGGCCGTGATGATCGGTTCGATGATCATCTGGGGCATCACGCCAGGCCCCACGCTGTTCACGAACCGCCCCGACCTCGTCGTCTCGATCGTCGGCATCATGCTCGTCGCGACCCTGCTGTCGCTGGCGCTGAGTCTCGTGCGCATGAAGGGCATGGTGAAGCTGCTCGACGTGCCGCAGCCGTACCTCTGGAGCGGCATCCTGATCTTCTGCATCATCGGCACGTACGCCACATCGAACAGCCTGTCGACCGTCGTCACGATGCTCGTCTTCGGCGTGATCGGTGTGCTGCTGAAGCGGATGCAGGTGCCGGCGGGCCCCATCGTGCTCGGCCTGCTGCTCGGCCCGCTCGCCGAGGAGAACCTCGCTCGCACCCTGGCGATCCTGCCGACGCGTCCGTTCTTCGAGGTCGTCAGCCCGATCGCGATCGTGCTGCTCGCGCTCGCCGTGCTGTCGATCGTCATGCCGGCCATCCGCGCCGCCCGCACCCCGCGTGCGGAGCGCGCCTCGCTCGAGGACTCGATCCTCCAGGCCGAGAGTCGCGAGCAGATCGAGAAGGCGCACGGCGAGCTCGCCGCCGACCCCGACCTGCTCACCTCGACCGTCCGCAACGTCCAGGCCCCCACCCGGCGCCCGCGCAAGACCCGCAAGAACTCCAAGGAGAACGAGAAGTGACCCGCTACGACATCCTCACCGCCGTGCCCACCGCCTTCCACAGCGACGGCGCACTCGACCTCGAGGGGTCGCGCGCGATCTTCCGCTTCGTCGCCGAGTCGGGCAACGAGGGCGCGTTCGTGCTCGGCACCACGGGCGAGTTCCCCGCCGTCGACGCGACCGAGTTCGCGGCGATCGTCGAGGCCGCGCTCGCCGAGCTGAAGGACCGCATGCGCGTCGTGGTGCACGTCGGTCAGCCCAGCACCTTCGAAGCGCTGCGCCTGGTCGAGATCGCGAAGGGCCTGGGCGCGACCGAGTTCGCCGCCCTCACCCCGTACTACCTGAAGGCGACCGACCAGTCGATCTTCGAGTACTTCGCCGCACTGTCCGACGCGATCGGCGATGGCCGGCTGTACGTCTACATCTACCCGGCGCGCAGCGGCAACCCGGTCTCGGTCGAGCTGCTCGCCCGCCTCGCCGAGCTGCCCAACGTCGTCGGCGCCAAGGTCAGCGAGCTGTCGCTCGACGAGATCGCCGCGTACCGCGCCGCCGTGCCGGCCGACTTCGACCTCTACACCGGTGCCGACCGCGACCTGATCGCGGCCGTGCAGGTGGGCGCGCAGGGGGTCGTCTCGGGGGTCTCGTCTGTCACCCCCAAGCCGTTCAGGGCGCTCGCCGACGCCGGACGCTCGGGCGATGCGGCCGCGATCGCCGCAGCCCAGGCCGCCGTCGACGACGTGGTCTCGCTCATCGGCGGAGACATGGCGCGCATGAAAGAGGCGTACCGGGTGCTCGACGTCGTCGACACGCACTGCCGCATGGCGATCGCCGAGCCGACGGACGACGAGCGTCTCGCCGTCGCGCAGGTGGTGGCAGCGCACCGCTAGAACAGCCGGTCGTTCTCATAGCCGACTCCGGGCAAAATGGAGTCATGTCCGTCAACCCGTATGACTCCCGGCCGTGGCTCGCCTCTTATGCAGACGGAGTGCCCGCAGACATCGAGACTCCCACGCAGACGCTGCCCGAGATGATGTCGGCGAGCATCACCGCGTACGCCCGTCGGCCGGCGCTCGAGTTCTTCGGTGCGGTCACGACCTACCGTGAGCTCGGCGACCAGATCCTGCGTGCCGCCGAGGGGCTGAGGCGTCTCGGGGTGGACAAGGGCGACCGGGTGGCGCTGGTGCTGCCGAACTGCCCGCAGCACGTCGTGGCCTTCTATGCCGCGCTGCGACTGGGCGCCATCGTCGTCGAGCACAACCCGCTCTACACGGCCAGAGAGCTGCGGCACCAGTTCGAGGATCACGGCGCCAAGGTCGCGATCGTGTGGGACAAGACGGTCGACACGATCGCGGACTTCCCGGCCGATCTGCGGGTCGAGCACATCGTCAGTGTCGATCTGACCGAGGCGATGCCCGCCTCCCAGCGGATGCTTCTGCGGCTGCCGATCCCGAAGGCGCGCGCATCGCGGGCGAAGCTGACCAGCACCCCGAAAGCGCGCAGGGCCCCGGCCTGGAAGAAGCTGGTCGACCATCGCGCGCTCTCGCGCCGGATCGAGGGCCCGACGCTCGACGACACCGCGCTGCTGCAGTACACGAGTGGAACGACGGGCGACCCGAAGGGTGCGATCCTCACCCACGCGAATCTGCGGGCCAACGCGATGCAGGGCCGGGCGTGGGTGCCCGGTCTCGTCGACGGCGAGGAGACCTTCTACGGGGTGCTGCCGCTGTTCCACGCCTACGGCATGACGCTGTGCCTGACGTTCGCCATGAGCATCGGGGCGAAGCTCGTGCTGTTCCCGACCTTCGATCTGGGTCTCGTCACGAAGGCCGCTCGCACCAGCCCGCCGACCTTCCTCCCCGCCGTGCCCCCGATCTACGACCAGCTCGCGCGCGCCGCAGCACGAGGGACGATCGACCTCTCGAGCGTCCGCTTCGCGATCTCCGGAGCGATGAGTCTCCCGGTGGCGACCGTGCAGCGGTGGGAGGAGGCCACCGGCGGCCTCCTCGTCGAGGGCTACGGCATGACCGAGAGCTCGCCCGTCGCGCTCGGCAACCCGATAGGTCGGAGCAGGCGACCGGGCACCGTCGGGGTGCCGTTCCCCAGCACCGGCATCCGTGTGGTCGATCCCGCCGACACCGATGCCGACATGCCCGTCGGAGAGCGGGGCGAACTGCTCATCCGCGGGCCTCAGGTCTTCCAGGGGTACTGGCGGCGTCCGAGCGACTCCGCCGACGTGCTGCTCGCCGACGGATGGCTGCGCACCGGCGACATCGCCGAGGTCTCGGAAGACGGGTTCGTGACCATCGTCGACCGTCTCAAAGAGCTCATCATCACAGGGGGCTTCAATGTGTCGCCCAGTGAGGTGGAGGATGCACTCGAGGCGCACCCCGACGTGATCGCCGCGGCCGTCGTCGGGCGTCCGAGGTCGAGTGGTGGGGAAGAGGTCGCCGCCGCCGTGGTGCTGCGTGACGGGGCGGCACTCGATGCCGGGGCGCTGCGCGACTTCTGTCGCACCAGGCTCACGCCCTACAAGGTGCCCAAGCGCATCACCGTCGTCGACGAGCTGCCCCGTTCGCTCATCGGCAAGGTGCTGCGTCGCCAGGTGCGGGATCGGATGCTCGCCGACTGACCTCTCGGACGCGGCCCGTCTCGCCGACGGCCGTGAAACCGGTTACAGTGTGCCGATGGCCACGATCTACGATGTCGCTCGCCTCGCGCAGGTCTCGCCGGCCACGGTCTCGCGAGTGTTCAACGGCACCAGCGTGTCGGCCGAGAAGGTCGCCGCCGTGCGCCGCGCCGCGGAGCAACTGCGATTCACGCCGAACCGGACGGCACGGAACCTGCGTACGCAGAGCTCCGAAGTCATCGGCCTCGTGATCCCCGACATCGAGAACCCGTACTTCACCGAGATGGCCAGGGGTGTCGAGGACGTCGCATCCGGCGCCGGCTACTCGGTCGTGCTCTGCAACTCCGACTCGCAGCCCGAGAAGGAGGCGACCTATCTGCAGATCGCCGTCTCGGAGCACATGTCGGGCGTCATCATCGCTCCGGCGTCAGAGCGCACGCGGCTCGACGGCATCCTCGACACGGGGCGACCCGTCGTCGCCGTCGACCGCCACACGGTCTACGACATCGACGGAGTGGTGATGGCCAATCGCGAGGCCGGAGCGTCGGCGACCGAGGGGCTGCTCGAGGCCGGATATCGCCGTATCGCCTACATCGGCGGGCCTGAGGGGATCGACACGGCTGCAGAGCGCGCGGCGGGCTGGCGCGCTGCCCTCGCGGCCGGCGCCCCCGACATCGCCTCCGACGAGCTGCTGCGTTTCGCGAACTTCCGGGTCGACGGGGGGAGGGCCGCGATGGAGGAGCTGCTCGCGCTGCCGGAACGCCCCGACGCGGTGGTGGCGGGGAACAACCTGATCGGGGTGGGTGCGATACAGGTTCTGACGGAACACGGCCTGACGCCACCGGAGGTGGGAGTCGCGGTGATCGGCTCGCTGCCGTTCACCACGCTCTCGCCGACCGCAGTGACGGTCGTGCGACTGCCGGCGCGTGAGATGGGGGTCTCGGCGGCACGGATGCTGCTCGAGCGCATCGGCGGAGACAGCCGGCCGTCGCGCACAGTGGTGCTGCCGAGTGAGGTCCTGCCCGCCAGCGCTGTCAGGAGCTGACGCGCGCAGACACTCGCTCCTTGCGTGATGAAACCGATTTCACGTACAGTGGCAGAACACGCTGCGATCGAGGAGGACGCGAGTCATGACCTACACCCTGCCGACACCGGTGTCACGACCGGCCTCCGCGCCGAAGACCGCGTACCTGATCGCCTCCGGCGACCTGCGCGAGGCCGCGAACACCGGCGGCTGGCCCGTGCAGGTCGAGCTCGAGGCGGGCGTCACCGGCGTCTTCGAACAGCTCGGCTGGACCGTCATCCGCGCCAACGACGTCGACCCCGCCACGGGGCATGGCTTCATCTCGAGCCAGCGCATGGGCCTCGAGGTCTTCAAGAACATCCCCGCGGATGCTCCGCTCATCGTCGCCGAGGCCGTCTGGCAGTACTCGCACCACGTGCTCGCAGGTCTCCGATCGCACGAGGGGCCGATCCTCACCGTCGCGAACTTCGCGGGGGACTGGCCGGGCCTGGTCGGGCTCCTCGGCCTGAACGCCGGGCTCACCAAGATGGGCAAGCCGTATGCCACGATCTGGTCGGTCGACTTCACCGACGACTGGTTCACCGCCGGCATCAGGGAGTGGACCGAGACCGGCGCGATCACCCACGACGCCTCGCACGTGCGTCCGCTGCCGGTGCTGCCCGACAGCCCCGAGAAGCAGCTGGGCGAGGCGCTCGCCGCCGAGCTGCTCGCCGAGAAGGCCATCATCGGCGTGTTCGACGAGGGCTGCATGGGCATGTACAACGCGATCTTCGACGACGAGCTGCTCAACAAGACGGGCATCTACAAGGAGCGCCTCTCGCAGTCGGCGCTGTACGCCGAGATGCTCGCGAGGTCGGCGAGGATGAGGCGGATGCCGCCTATGACTGGCTGATCGATGCCGGCATGACGTTCCGGTACGGCGAGGATGCCGAGACCGAGCTGACGCGCGAGCAGGTGCAGTGGCAGCTGAAGATGTACATCGCCGCTCTCCGCATCGCCGATGACTTCGGGCTCGACGCGGTCGGCATCCAGTACCAGCAGGGCCTGAAGGACCTGGTTCCGGCATCCGACCTGGCCGAGGGCATCCTGAACTCCACCGAGCGTCCGCCGGTCACCTCGCGCGACGGATCGCGGGTGCTGCACGATGGCCTGGCCTTCCCGCACTTCAACGAGGCCGACGAGGGCGTCGCGGTCGACGCGCTGGTCACCGACCGGGTGTGGCGCGCGATGGGTCTGGTGCCCGACAACACGCTGCACGATGTGCGCTGGGGCGAGGACTACGACGGAGAGTTCGTCTGGGTCTACGAGATCTCGGGTTCCGTGCCCGCGTCTCACCTCGGCGGATGGCAGAACGCTGAGGGCTGGCGTCAGGGGCACGTCTTCTTCCCCGCGGGCGGCGCCACGATCAACGGCGTCTCGAAGCCGGGTGAGATCGTGCTGTCGCGGGTGTTCATCGCCGACGGCATCCTGCAGGCCGACATCTTCCGGGCATCTGTCGTCGAGCTTCCGGCCGCCGAGACGCAGCGTCGCAAGGACGCCACGAATCCCGAGTGGCCCATCGCCCACGTGGTTCTGCACGGTGTCTCGCGCGATCAGTTCATGGCCCGCCACAAGGCCAACCACGCACAGCTCGTCTATGCGCCCGATGCCGAGACGGCCGACAGGGCGCTGATCGCGAAGGCCGCGATGTTCGCGGGAATGGGCATCGCGGTCAACCTGGTCGGGGACGTGAGCATCTGAGCAGGTGATTCCGGGAGGGGCTCAGAGGGGCGGATGCGAGGGGCATCCGTCCCTCTCTGTTTCTTCCTGGCATGAGACTTAAGCGCTATAGTCGGCGACAGGTCGCGACGATGCGGCCGGATTCGACAACGACGCCGAAGGAGACGAACTCTCATGAGCCAGCCCACCGTCAGGAATCATCGAGTACGGAGAGGAATCGCCGGTCTGGGCGTCCTCGCCACTGCCGCAGCGGGACTGCTCGTCGGCACCTCGGGTGCCGCCGCCGAGACCGCAGAGCCGGTCGACCCGCAACTGGCGGTGTACGTCGAGGTCAACTCGAACGATTTAGCGAATGTGGCGGACTACACGCTCGCCCAATCCGGCGAGGCGGCCATCGACATGGCGATGATCTTCGCGGCCAACATCAACTACGACGGAGAGAAGGCCTACCTGCACTTCAACGAGCGGGTCACCGAGACGCTCGACGACGCAGAGACGCAGATTCGTCCGGTGCAGGAGAAGGGCACCAAGGTGCTGCTCTCGGTGCTCGGCAACCACCAGGGGGCGGGGTTCGCGAACTTCACGTCGTACGCACAGGCCGATGCCTTCGCCGCGCAGCTCGCCGACGCCGTCACGACCTATGGCCTGGACGGCATCGACTTCGACGACGAGTGGACAGAGTACGGCGCGAACGGAACCCCGCAGCCGAACCCGCAGTCGTTCGGATGGCTCGCGACGGCGCTGCGTGACCGACTGGGCCCCGACAAGATCATCAGCCTGTACGCCATCGGTCCGTCGTACACGACGACCGACTTCACCCTGTTCGACGCGGCGAACGTGCCCGACTACGCCTGGAACCCCTACTACCCGACGTACGACGCCCCCACCGTCACCGGGCTCG
>NZ_JAGGPD010000155.1:7041-9547 GCF_018613995.1 Microbacterium sp. ISL-103
TGACGGCTACGGCGTCTACGTGGCCTACAACCTCACCGCGACCGATCAGTCGGCGTATCTGTCGGGCATCACCGAGGCGCTGAAGGGTGAGGCGACCGAGTACCGGGCGGCGCCGCGCGATACGACGCCGCCCACCGTCACGGTCAAGGACGGATCGCGCTTCACCAAGGTCAGGGCCGATGGCGCCTACCAGCGCGTGAGCTTCGCGCTGTTCGACGAGGGCGAGATCGACAGGCTCTCTGTGAACGGGGTCGTGAAGGATCTCACGGATGACACGTGGAGCGATCTGAACTTCGTGAAGCCCGGCGCCTTCGGCGCGGTGCGGGGTGCGAACACCCTGCAGGTCGTCGACGTCGCAGGCAACATCACCGAGGTGTCGTTCGTCCTGTCGAAGTGATCACCCCAGCGGGCGATCACCCGAGGTCGAAGATCTCGATCTGACGGATCGTGACCCCGGCTTCCGCTCGTACGCGGATCGCCGGGGTCACGACGCGTGATGTCAGCGTGAACGGCGTCGTGCGGTCGGCGACGAGGTCGGTGACGTGCGTCGTCGGAGCGGGGGTCCAGGTGCCATCGGCGGCGAGGACCTCCCAGGCGACGGCGGTCGAGTGAGCCGCGGTCGACATCGTGAGGGTGACGTCGCTGACGGCGCGGGGCTCGATGAAGCGCCACCCCACCCAGTCGCCTGCCCGCAGGGCGACGCCGTCCGACCCCGTCGGATCTCCGTCGTCGAACAGTCGGGCGGCGTCGGCCACCGCGGTCGAGGCGATGACGTCGCCCGCGTCGGCGGTCAGGTCTTCGCGCCAGGGCACGACCTCCGACGCCGTGGATCCGCCCGTCTCGAGGGCCTCGGAGGGATCGGAGCCGAAGTCGAGCTCGAGCTCCGCGTCGCCGATGAGAGAGCCGACGGGCAGCTCGGCTCGTTCGAGTACGACGCCGTCGAGCCGGGCGCCGCGCAGCACATGGGCGGACGGATCGCTGCGTCGAGAGCGGATGCGCAGGGAAGAGCCGTCGCCCCGATCGACGCGGATGTCGTCGATGAGGGGGGAGCCGATGCGCAGCACTCCCGAGGCGAGTTCGAGCGGGTAGAGGCCGAGGGCGGCCCACAGCCACCATGCGCTCATCTCACCGTTGTCTTCGTCGCCGGGAAAGCCCTGGCCGATGTGCGCGCCCGCGAAGAGGCGGCCGGCCAGGTCGTGCACGATCGCTGCCGTGCGCCACGGTCGGTCGCTCGACGCGTACATGAAGGGGATGTGGTGCGCGGGCTGATTCGAGATCGCGCACATGCCCGAGCGCAGAGCCCTGGCCTCGCGCTGCTCGTGGATGACGGTGCCGTACGACCCGCCGAACCGCTCGTCGGCCGTCTCGGGCTCGGCGAAGAGCGCATCGAGATGGCGGCCGAGTGCCTCGGGGCTGCCGTGCAGAGCGGCGAGCCCTGCACCGTCGTGCACCGCTCCGACCGACATGCCCCACCCGTTCGTCTCGACGTTGTCGCCGCCCCAGATGCGCGGGTCGAAGCCGGGTGCGAAGGCGCCGTCGACGTCTCTGCCGCGGAGGAATCCGGAATCCTCATCGAACAGCGCGCGGTACGACAGCGCACGGTTGGCGAAGTACCGGGCGAACGAGCGGTAGCGCGCCGCATCCGCATCCGAATCCGCCTCGGTGGCGAGCTGAGTGGCGAACCGGCCGAGGGCCGCATCGCTCACGGCGTTCTCGATGGTCCAGCTCATGCCCTCGGGAACGTCGGACGAGATGTAGCCGGTGAATCGGCCCCGCCCGATGCCCTTGCGGCCGCGCAGCGCATCGGGGCCGGGTTCGCACGCGTTGCGCCAGCCGCTGTCGAACGCCGCGGCGCGATCGAAGTCCACTCCCCACCGCGCGGCGTCGGCGAAGATCTGGTCGCTCGACGTGCCCACCATGCTGTCGACGTATGACGGAGCGCTCCACCGGGCCATCCAGCCTCCCCGCCGGTACTGCTCGAGCTGGCCGTCGAGCAAGCGACCGGTCAGTGCGGGATCGAGCAGAGCCAGAGCGGGCCACTCGGTGCGATACGTATCCCAGTAGCCGTTGTTCACGATGAGCTCGCCCTCGGCGACCGGCGCGCTCGTCTCACTCTCTCCGTACGGCTCCCGACCGGCGAACACATCGGCGAATCGCCAGACGGGCGCGTCCGTCGTTGCGGTGTTCTCGGCGGCGGTGTTCGGATAGAGATGCATCCGGTGCAGGGATGCGGCGATCCGGTCGCGATTCTCCTCGTCGGCCAGCCGGCGGTAGGGCGCGTCCGCCGCGGGCAGGGGCGGGATCGTGACGCGCCTCAGCACGCGGTTCCAGGATGCTGCGGCGGTCGCTCGAAGTTCGTCGTAGGTGATGTCTGCGGGTGCCTCGAGGGCGAGGGTGCGTCTGGCCTGCGCCACCGACAGGAACGACACCGCGACGCGCACCTCGAGGAAGCCGTGCCCGCCGACGTATCCGGCGACCCGTGCCCGGCCGTCGTCGTCGAGAGCAC
>NZ_JAGGPD010000155.1:9604-9874 GCF_018613995.1 Microbacterium sp. ISL-103
CGTCGTCGAGAGCACCGCGAAGCCCCGCCGCATCGTCGCGCTCGTGTCGCCGCACCGTGCCGGCGAAGTAGCAGCGGGGAGCATTGCCCCAGTCCTCGGCGCCCTCCGGCGTCCAGCCGGTGAAGCCGCCGTCGTCCGTCCACACCAGGAGACCATCGTCGGTGGGCTGATCGATCACGAACCCGACGATCGCCCCGGCATCGGTGCTGTGCACGCGGAACGCAGCGGTGTGCGAGGTCGCGGTCATCTCCGCCCGACGGCCGCCTCCGA
>NZ_JAGGPD010000156.1 GCF_018613995.1 Microbacterium sp. ISL-103
TCGACCTGAAGGCGGCGGTGCTGGCGGCACGGGCGACCATCGAGGCCGCACTCGAGCGTCGAGAGACGCGCGGGTGCCACAACCGCAGCGACTACCCCGACACCGACCCCACGCTGCAGGTCAACCTCGTCTGGTCGCCGACCGGTGGGGTGACGCACGAGCCGATCCCCGAGATCCCGGCCGAGGTCGCCGAGCTCATGCGCGAGGTCGACACCGAGGGCAAGCTCGTCGAATAGCGCTTCCGCTCCCGTCGCAGGGTGCATCGCGACGGGAGCGGCCGGTCGGCCGAGCGAGGTAGGAGTCGCTCAGTCGCCCTCGTCGGTCTCCGGACCGTCGATGACCCCGATCCCGACCGCCTCATGGTCGGGCTCGGGGTCGTTTCGCGTCGGGGCCTTCGGCTCTTCCGACGGCTCCTTCTCGGTGCTCGGCTCCTCGAGCTCGTCATTGCTCGGAACCTCCGACGGGTCGGCGTCTTCGGGCGATTCGGCCTGCTCGGGCTTCTCGGCGGTGCCGCCCGGATCCTTGAACTCGCCGGCGTCGCCGGACGACGGGGTGGGAGTGGGTGTCTGCGCCTCGGGGTCGAGGCCCGCGGTCGGGTCCTGGTCGGGGGTGCTGTTCGTCATGGTCGTCCCTTTCGCTTCGAGTGCCCCTTCAGCATCGAGGTGCCGATCCGCAGGCAGAAGGGCCTTGACGTCGGCCGTCGGATCGTCCGTCTCGCGCTGCACGACGTACGCTGAGGAGGTGACAGCGTACGTCTCGGCCTTCGATCTCTTCTCCATCGGAGTGGGCCCCTCGAGTTCCCACACGGTCGGACCGATGCGGGCGGCACTCGAGTTCGCCCGGCGCCTGCGTGCGGAGGCCGTGCTCGACCGCGTCGCGCGGGTCGGATGCACGCTCTACGGCTCGCTCGGGGCCACCGGCATCGGGCACGGCACGCCGGATGCCGTCGTCGCAGGACTCCGCGGCCTCGCCCCCGAGACCTGCGACCCGGCTGAGGTTCGCGCGGCCTGGACCGACCTGCGCGAGGGTGCGACCCTGCGGATCGACGGAGCCCACGAGATCCCGTTCGCGAAGGCCGACATCGTGTTCGCACCCCGCACTCGGCTGCCCGGGCACCCCAATGCCATGACGATCTCGGCGTGGGATGCCGCCGGTGACGTCGTCGCCGAGCAGACCTACTACTCCGTGGGCGGCGGTTTCATCCGCCGCGACGGGGAAGAGGCGAAGCTCTCCACGGCTCCGCTGCCGTATTCGTATGCGGATGCCGCGTCACTGCTCGCGCTGTGCGACGAGCACGGATTGTCGATCGCCGAGGTCGCTCGCCTCAACGAGACCTCGGTCCGCTCGGAAGAGGAGGTCGCCGCCGGACTCGACGCGATCTGGGATGCGATGGCCGCCTGCGTCGGCACCGGGCTGCAGTCCGACGGCGTGCTGCCCGGCATGCTCAAGGTCAAGAGGCGAGCGAGTGTGATCCGCGCCCAGCTCGAGGAGGCCGAAGCCGACGGGCACCGAGAGCTGCCGGGCGAGTGGCTGGGGGCCTTCGCGCTCGCGGTGAACGAAGAGAACGCGGCGGGTGGTCGGGTCGTCACGGCTCCCACGAACGGTGCGGCCGGCATCCTCCCCGCCGTCGCCATGTACTGGTGGCGGTTCCTGGCCGACTCGGGTCTCGGTGCGGGCAACGCGGTGACGCCGTACGGCGAGCTCGTCGGCAGCGCGCTGCTCGGCTTCGACGGCACGAGGGCGCTGGGGTCTGCCCACGCCGACACGGATGCGGACGCCGACGAGGTCGTCGCCGAGGCGAATCGCCGCCGGGGCATCCGTCGGTTCCTGCTGACCGCCACCGCGCTCGGGTCGCTGTTCAAGGCGAACGCCTCGATCTCGGGAGCCGAGGGAGGATGCCAGGCCGAGGTCGGCTCGGCATGTGCGATGGCCGCGGGCGGCCTCACCGCCGTGATGGGCGGCACCAACCGGCAGATCGAGAACGCCGCCGAGATCGCCATGGAGCATCACCTGGGGCTCACCTGCGACCCCATCGGCGGCCTCGTGCAGATCCCGTGCATCGAGCGCAACGCGATCGCCGCCTCGACCGCGGTGACGGCGGCCCGGCCCGCCCTCCCCGGC
>NZ_JAGGPD010000157.1 GCF_018613995.1 Microbacterium sp. ISL-103
AAGAGGCGGCGCTGGAACTCGCCGAGGCCTTCACCTTCATCTCGGAGGAGGGGATCTCCGACGACCTCTACAACCGCGTGGGCGCCGTCTTCACCGAGAAGGAGTACGCTGCCCTGAGCTGGGCCTGCGTCTCGATCAACGCATTCAACCGGGTCGTCATCGCCGGGCGATACCCGGTTCCGCCGCGCGCCGCGCAGGCGCAGGCATGAGCGTCCTCGACATCGACGGCGTCAACAACTTCCGCGACGTCGGAGGGCTCCCGGCGGCGGGTGGGCGCATCCGATCGGGGATGCTGCTGCGCTCGGGGCAGCTCTCGCGCGCCACCACCTCGGGGGTGAACGAGGTGCGCAGCCGCGTCGCGCACATCGTCGACCTGCGCGACGGGGAAGAGGTCGCCGCGGAGCCGACCGAGATCGAGGGGCCCGACACCACGCATCTCCCGCTGTTCCTGGGGTCGGTCCGTTCGTTCTTCGAGACGGACACGAGTCTGGAAGACCTCTATCTGCACCTCCTCGAGGAGAGCGGAGAACGACTGGTCGACGCGATCCGCATCATCGCCGCAGGAGAGCCGACCCTCGTGCACTGCACCGTGGGCAAGGACCGCACCGGTGTCACGGTGGCTCTCGCGCTCGCCGCGGTGGGCGCGGATCGTGAGGCGATCGTCGCGGACTACGCACTCACCGAGTCGCTGCTGCCGGCGGAGAGGTCAGAGCGCATCGCCGCCTACCTGCGGTCGCAGCATCCCGAGGCCGTGCACGCCGTCGCTCTGGCAACCCAGTCGCCCGCTCCCGTGATGCGGGCTCTGCTCGAGGGCGTCGATGCGAGGTGGGGATCGGCCGCCGACTATCTGCGCGCCAACGGCATGACCGACCGGGAGCTCGATGATCTGCGGGCAGCGCTCGTGGAAGAGGTTCCCGAGCAAGGTTAGGCAACCCTTCATGTGGTGTACGATGGATGCATCATGGAGACCTTCCTCGAGACTCGCAGCACGCGCGCTGAGCGCCGTGCCGCGCGTCGTCGCGCACACCACCTGGTGACTGCCGACGAGCACTCGCTCGCTGAACTCGAAGTGTTCCTCGCGACGCTGCCCCTCTGCGCCTCCGGTCGTATCTTCATCGAGGTCGCAGATGCGTCCGACATCGGGATGATCGAGGCCCCGGGGCGGATGACCGTCACCTGGCTCGCCAGGGCTCAACGCTCCGGTGCCCCCGGTACGGGTCGCGCCTGCGCGCCCGGACAGGCTCTCGCGCGAGCGACCTGCGCCTGGGCCGATGAGATGCTGTGCGACGACGAGCTCGAGACCCATGTCACGCTTCTGGGCGGATACCTCGGCACCGCCGACATCGTCGAGCACCTGACGGGCGCTCTCGACATCGAGCCAGGCCAGATCCACGCACCCGAGCGATTCGGACTCCTGCCGGTCGAGCGCTGAGGGCTGCGCCCGTCGACAGCTGAGGGCTTTGCCCGTCGACAGCTGAGGGCTTTGCCCGTCGACAGCTGACGGCTCCGCGGTTACTGAGGGCGGCTGCGTCGCACGTAGTTTCCGTCTTCGAGCCCTGCCTCGATCTCGAACCGGTTGCGCAGCGGGTCTCGGCCTGCGAAGAGGTAGAGCACGGGAAGCAGGATGCCGTAGCGCAGCCACTGGGCCTTGTGCACGGCTTCGTGTCGCAGCACGGCGTCGCTGGGGCGCGAGTCGCCGGTCAGGAAGCAGCCGCCCACGCAGACGCCGCCACGGTTGAACGCCCACTCGGGCATCCCCTGGAACACCCAGAGCCCTGAGCGACGCTCGACGCGGCCGGTGCTCCACAGCGAGCCCCAGGCCCACCCGACCGCCGTGCCCCACCAGTAGCCTGCTCGGCTGATCGGCGAGCGCAGGAGGAACGCGGGGATGCGGCGATCCAGCCGCCTCCCTCGGATGAGCGCCTGTTCGGCGGCGGGACGCCAGTCGGCGGTCATGCGACAGCTCCCACGAGCCGCAGCAGTGCTCCGAGATCGTCGACCGCATCGGCGGGCGATCGCGGGGCGAAGCCGGCGATCGTCGCTCCCGCCAGCGGGACGCGGGTGCGGAGGGCCCGGACCGCCGCGCTCAGCGTCGCCGGGGCGAGGCCGAAGGGCGCAGGGGAGGAGACGCCCGCGATCTCTGCAGGATCGAGGACGTCGACGTCGATGTGCACCCATACCCGGCTCGCCCCGGTCGCCTCGACTGCGGCTGCGAGGGCATCGGGGTCGTCGAGGTCTTCGACGGAGAGCTGCGTGAGGCCGTCAAGAGCTGTGACTTCGGCGTCTTCGAGGTCGCGCATGCCGACGGCGATCACACGATCCCGCGCGATTCCCGGCGACACCGTGAGCTGAGGCTCGCCCTCTCCGAGCACCGCTCGAAGGGCCATGCCCGAGAACGCACCCGAGGGCGAGGTGTCGGGCGTGTGCATGTCGGCGTGCGCGTCGCACCACACCACGGCCAGGTCGTCCGTGCCCCCGGGAAGAGCGGACAGGGCCGCGACGGTCACGCTGCAGTCGCCGCCGATCACCACGGTGTCTGCGGTCATGGCCGCCTCGACGAGGTCGCGGGTATGAAGGAGCGCGCTGAGGCGACGGACGCCCGTTCCCAGGGACTCGCCGGCCTCGACCGGCACGTCGAGCACGGTCGTCGACGCTCGGGGAAGGTCGCCGGCGATCGCCGTCGCACCGTCGACGAGAAGCATCGCGCGTGCGGCGGGGGAGCCCTGCCACTGCGGGACGACGAGGAATCGCACCATGGGTGCCTCCAGCTATGAAAGAGCGAATGCCCCGGACACCGGGTCCGGGGCATCCGCGAGGACTGTCAGGAGCCTTCGATGGCCTGACGGGGAGCCGGGCCGCCGGCCTTCAGCTCGGCGAGTCGCGCCTCGACCTCGGTGAGCGCACCGAGG
>NZ_JAGGPD010000158.1 GCF_018613995.1 Microbacterium sp. ISL-103
ATGGTCAACACCGATCGACGCACCGTGACGGCGGCTTCTCTGTATGTCTTGAGATCAGCCATCAGTTCTCCCCATCCCGAGCACCGCCGATACTCCTGCGCTCACCGCGCCAATTCCATTTTGCTAGCATTCCGCTGTACTGGCGGAATCGTCCCCGCGTGGCGGACGCCCCGTGCCCGCAGTGCAGAGCTATTCAAGACGTGGGAGAGTGGGCGCCATGGCAACCCCCGTCATTCGAACCGCGACCGGCGCCGATCTTGCGCATCTCATTTCGTTAGAGTCGCGGATTCCACCACTCGGAGAATCCCAAATCGCGCCATTCGCCCATTTTTCGGCGGACGACGTCGACGAGCTTTCCGCCAGCGGCGCCCCGCTCGGCGCTCGCATCCTCGTCGCCACGAGGAGGGGTGATGTGGTCGGATACGCCTACACGAAGGCACGCATCTCCGACTTTGGCGTGGCAGATCGGGCCTCGACCGTTCTCCTCCTCCAACGGCTCGCGGTCCTTCCAGACTCGCAACGCTCGGGCGTTGGCAAAGCTCTGCTATCGGAGCTCGAACGCCTCACAGCGCACGATCCTAGATCGATGGTTCAGGCGCACGTCCCAGAGTCGGCGATCGGCTTCTATGAGTCTCAGGGTTGGACTGTCCTCGACCCCGAACTCGCGCTCGCCTGGATTGAAGTTCCAACTACCGAGATGTGGGAAGCAGCGCAGGCGGCCGGGATCGACGCAGGTCCACGGCGCAAGGCGACCGTTCTGCGTGTGGAGGATCCAAGCCTCGATGCGAGCACCGGGCATGGCCGAGTGGCCTTCAAGGTCCTGCGCGAAGATCTCCTGTCGGAGCACTTCGCCGTGGAACACGCGACCGCTCCATCCGCACTCGATGCCGCCATGTTCAAGATCGCCCACCAGATCCGTGAAAATCCTCAACGCCGGAAGGATCTCCCACCCTACGTTTCCAGGGCAGTGTTCGACATGGTCCTGACCCCTCTGCTCGGTCGAGATCAGGCAAACGAGTTACGTCGAGCCTGACGCCGACGCGCAGAGCCGCTTACACAGTCACGTGCCTGCCAGCCGCGTCCGTCCGGGATTGTGATCACCAACCGAAATGGTTTCTTGGCGAACTGGCCAGCGATCTCGAACCGCGATCGAGAACAACGAGCTAGTCCGGTCGTACGCCAACGCGAAGCCGGTGATCATGGTCGAGGAGCTCGAGCGATGGTTAAGAGGACTGCCGAATGAGAGAGGGTGATGGGTGGCAACGTGGTGGCAACAGTCGGTGGAACTCTCAACCGAATGGGGGTTACTCCCGTGATTGAGAATGCGCGTCGTTACGCCGATCTCGATCCGGCCTCGATCCTGACGTGACAACGACGCGGGTTCGAATCCCGCCGTCACCGCCAAAAAGCACGAAGGGTCTCCGCGCCAGCGGGGGCCCTTCGTGCTTTTTATCGAGCATCGTGGGATTCGGGGAGAACCGAGCGCAGCGAGGATCGGAGTCCCGCCGTCACCGCCACCCCCGCCGACGCCCATCACGACGTCTTCCACACGACGCGGACGCCCGCGCCGCGCGTCACGACGCCTCAGTCGAAGCGCGCGCCGAAGCTCTGCCCGCCCGGCTCAGCAGGCAACGGCGTCATGCCGAGTCGCCCGTAGAACGCGGCGGCCCCCGTGTTCTTCGGGTCCATGCCCAGGTGCAGTCCGCGCACTCCGCGGCGGCTGAGCTCGGCGAACAGCGTCTCGATGAGTGCGCGCCCGAGTCCCTGCCCCTGCGTCTCGGGCAGCAGATCGATGTGCAGATGCGCCGGGTACTCCGCGGCGTTCGCGTCCCGCCCCGGAGCCTGCAGGTATCCGTACTCGATCATCCGCTCCTGACGGGTCTTCGGCTCGGCCGCGCGCGGGTACCGCTGCCGCAGACCGGGCCACCACTGGTCGCGGAACCAGGTGGCGAACGCGTCCGTGTCATCCGTCGCCACGATGTAGCCGATCACGCGTTCGTCCTCGGTCTCGACCACCCAGGCGAGATCCGGGTGACGCTCGACGTACGGCACCGCGAACAGGTCGCCCCAGAGGGAGTCGTCCGAGAAGATCCCGGTCGCATCCGCTCCGGCATCCGCGGTTCTCACGCACACCTCGTACAGGGCGGCGCGATCGGTCGGGCGATACGGACGGATGCGTGACACGACGGCTCCTCGACGAGTGGGGTGTGCTGTCAGCCTATCGACGCCTGAGCGGCTTCTCGTCGCGAGGTTCCGCGCACCCACGGCAGCAGCCAGGCGCCGAGCACGAGCACGACGCCGGCTCCGACGAGCGCGCCGCCGAGCGTGTCGGTCGCCCAGTGCACCGACAGCAGCGTGCGCGAGATCGCCATGGCGATGACCCAGAGGATGCCGAGAAGCGCGGTCCACACCCGCGGGAACACCAACCACAGCACCACGGCGATCGTCGCGGCGTTCGCCGTGTGACCCGACGGGAACGATCCGTAGTCGCTCACCACGATCATGTCCTCGGGTCGCGCACGACCGAAGAGCTGCTTGAGCAGCTGCACGGCACCGGCGCTCGCGAGGAACGCCGCCGCGGCGAACACGGCAGCCCGCCATCGTCGCGCGATCAGCAGCGCGGCGATCATCAGCAGCGGCACGAGGATGATGGCGACCCACCCGCCGCCGATCTGATTGAGCAGCAGCGCGAACGACAGCATCCAGTCAGCGCGGTACGTGCTGATCGTCTCGTTCCACCAGCGGTCGAATCCCGGAGGCTCCGTGTACCCGAACACGATCGCCGCCCCGAGGAGCGTCGCCGCGACGAGCATCCCTATTCCCCACCACAGCAGCGTTCGTGATCTCATCGCACCATTCTGCCGGTCGAACGCTGAGAATCAGGGAGCGAGCATGCCGACAGTCCGGGGGCGCACGATGAGCCACAGAGAGAGGATGCCGATCGCCGCGCATCCGACCATCACCGAGGCCATCGTCGTCGCGGTGATCCCGGCTCCGTGCGAGATCCATCCGACGACCGGCGAGATGAGCCCTGCGACGCCGAAGTTCGTGGCTCCGATGACGGATGCTGCGGTGCCGGCGGCCTTGCCGTGGCGGTCGAGGGCGAGCACCTGGACGTTGGGGAACGTGAATCCGCAGGCCGTCATGAAGAAGAAGAGCGGGACGACGGTGCCCCAGAGCCCGAGACCGAGCTGATCGGTCACGATGATCGCGATGCCCGCGAGCAGCAGCACCGCGGTGGAGTAGGCCATGACCCACTGCGGTCCGAAGCGCGCGGCGAGTCGCGATGCCGTCTGGACGCCGATGACGACACCGAGCGAGTTGACCGCGAACAGGAGCCCGTACTGCTGCGGGTCGAGCCCGTGCGTCTGCTGGAACAGGAACGGCGACGCCGACAGGTACGAGAAGAGCCCCGAGAACGTCATGCCGCCGATGATCAGCACGCCGATGAAGACCCGGTCGGAGAAGACCGAGCGGTAGCGCTGCAGAACGGTCGACCCGCCCTTCTCCTGGCGACGGGCGACGGGAAGGGTCTCGGGGATGAACACCACGGTCGACACCAGCATCACGATGCCGTACAGGGCGAGCACGACGAAGATTCCCCGCCAGGGCATGAAGGTGAGCAGCCACGAGCCGATCAGCGGTGCGATCACGGGCGCGACGCCCGAGACGAGCGCGAGCCGCGACAGCATGACGACGAGGCGGCGTCCGCCGAACAGGTCTCGGACGATGGCCATCGCGACCACGCCACCCGCGGCAGCGCCGACGCCCATCAGCACGCGAGCGCCGCTGAGCAGCGGCAGCGTCGGGGCGTAGGCCGCCGCCGCACTGGCCAGCACGTGGAGAGCCGTGACGACGATCAGAGGGATGCGGCGTCCGACCTTGTCGCTCAGAGGGCCGACGACGAGCTGACCCAGCGCGAAGCCGATCATCGTGCCGGTGAGGGTCAGCTGGATCGCCGCGGCCGTGGTCTCGAAGTCCTGCTCGAGCACGGGGAAGGCCGGCAGATACAGGTCGATCGTGAACGGGCCCAGCGCCGTGAGTGCGCCGAGCAGCACGATGTAGAGCGCCCGGNNTCGTCGGGGTGGAGTCAGTGCGTGGAGCGTCGGGCACGACGGTCCTTCCGGAGTTCGAGGGGGGTGAGGTCGAGTCGCGAGAGCGGAGGAATCGGCGACGAAGGTCGAATCGATTCGATCCGGGCGAAGCCTCCATGTTACAGCTCTCGCGTGCACCCGCACATCCGGAGGGACACACCTGCATGCCGAAAAGACGGATGGATGCCGAAACGCGCAGTCTCGGCATCCATCTGTCTTCTGAGCATGCACGTGTGCAGCCTGCGCGCAGACAGCGCACGCAGACTGCGCGCAAACAGCACATGCAGAGAGCCGGGCCCGCGATCGCGGAGATCAGCCGAGGCGGGCGAGACCCTGCTCGAGGTCGGCGATCAGGTCGTCGACGCCCTCGATGCCGACCGAGAGCCGCACGACGTTCTCGGGCACCGCGAGTGCGGTGCCGCGCACCGAGGCGTGCGTCATGTCCGGCGGATAGCCGATCAGAGACTCGACGCCGCCCAACGACTCCGCCAGCTGGAAGAGCTCGGTGGACTCGGCGAACGCCTTCGCCGCCGTGGCCCCGGCCGCGAGTCCGAGCGAGAGCATGCCGCCGAATCCGCTCATCTGGCGGGCGGCGACATCGTGCCCGGGGTGAGACGCGAGGCCCGGATAGTAAACGGTCTCGAACTCGGGGCGGGCGGCCGCCCACTCGGCGATCGCCTGCGCGTTCTCGGAGTGCTGGCGCACCCGCACCGCGAGCGTCTTGATGCCACGCGTCGTGAGCCACGCATCGAGCGGAGCCGACACCGCACCGACAGCGAACTGCTGGAACTTGATCTGCTCATAGAACCTGTCGTCGCCGAAGACCACCGCGCCGCCGAGCACGTCCGAGTGCCCGCCGAGGTACTTCGTCGTGGAGTGCACGACCAGGTCGGCGCCGAGCGAGAGGGGCTGTTGCAGCGCAGGGGATGCGAAGGTGTTGTCGACCACCGCGATGGCTCCGGCCGCATGAGCGATCTCGGCGATGAGCGCGATGTCGACGATCTTCAGCAGCGGGTTGCTGGGCGTCTCGACCCAGATGATCTTCGTCTCGGGTCGGATCGCCGCACGCAGCGCGTCGGCGTCCGACAGCTCGACCGTCGTGGTCTCGATGCCCCACGGCGCGAGCACCTTGGTGAGCAGCCGGTACGTGCCGCCGTAGACGTCATTGCCGAGCACGATGTGGTCGCCGGGCTTCAGGATGCCGCGCAGCAGCGCATCCTCCGCCGCGAGCCCCGAGGCGAACGACAGCGCGTTCGCGCCCCCCTCGAGTGCTGCGAGCTGCGTCTCGAGCGAGGAGCGAGTGGGGTTGCCGGCGCGGTTGTACTCGTAGCCGTCACGGAACCCGCCGATGCCGTCCTGCACGTGGGTGGAGGCCTGATAGATCGGCGGGATGATCGACCCGGTGGTCGGGTCAGGGGCCTGACCTGCGTGGATGGCTCGGGTGGCGAAAGCATGCTCGGACATGCCACTCAGCCTACGTCCGCCCCGGGCGCGGCATCCGCTCCTGTTACGTCCGGCGTCTGCACTCGGCTGCGCCCGACACCGCCGACACCGCCGCAGCGTCAGCGCGAGATGTACGAGAGCAGGTCCTGCCGGGTGAGCACGGTGTGCGGCTTGCCGTCCATCGTGACCAGCAGCGCATCCACATCGGCGAGCGCCGCGCGGGCCTGGGCCAGCGGAGCGTGGATGCCGATCAGGGGCAGCCGCTCCCCCACGTGCTCGCCCACGGCATCGGCGGGCTTGGCGTCGCCGCGGAAGAGCAGATCGAGCAGGCCCTTCTCGTCGACCGTGCCGACGACCTCGCCCATCATCACCGGCGGCTCGGCGCTGAGCACCACGAGCTGCGAGACGTCGTATTCGGTCATCATGCCGATGGCTTCGAGCACCGTGTCGGTCGGGTGCGCGTGCACCAGGTCGGGGATGCCGTGGCCCTGGCGCCCGGTGCGAGCGGCCAGCACGTCGGAGACCGTCTCGCCCTCTTCGACCTCGCTGAAACCGTACGAGCGCATCCATCCGTCGTTGAAGATCTTGCCGAGATACCCGCGACCGCCGTCGGGAAGCAGCACCACCATCACGGCATCCGCCGGAAGCCGTGGGGCGACGCGCAGGGCGCCGACCACGGCCATGCCGCTGGATCCGCCGACGAGGATTCCCTCTTCGCGGGCCAGACGCCGCGTCATCGCGAAGGATTCGGCGTCACCGACCGCGACGATCTCGTGCGGGATCTTCGGGTCGTAGGCACCGGGCCAGATGTCTTCTCCGACCCCTTCGACCAGATACGGGCGGCCGGTGCCGCCGCTGTAGACGCTGCCCTCGGGGTCTATGCCGACGATGCGCACACGGTCGTCGGACACCTCGCGCAGATAGCGGCCGGTGCCCGTGATCGTGCCGCCCGTGCCGACTCCGGCGACGAAGTGGGTGATCGTGCCGTCGGTGTCGCGCCAGATCTCGGGTCCGGTCGTCTCGTAGTGACTGCGCGGGCCGTTGGGGTTCTCGTACTGGTTGGGCTTGAACGCCCCGGGGATCTCGCGCGCCAGCCGGTCGCTGACGCTGTAGTACGACTCGGGGCTGTCGGCGGCCACCGAGGTGGGCGTGACGACGACCTCGGCGCCGTAGGCGCGCAGCACGTCGATCTTGTCTTCGCCGACCTTGTCGGGCAGCACGAAGACGCACTTGTACCCGCGCTGCTGGGCGACCAGCGCGAGCCCCACGCCCGTGTTGCCGCTGGTCGGCTCGACGATCGTGCCGCCGGGGCGCAGTTCTCCCGACGCCTCGGCCGCGTCGATGATCCGCGAGGCGATGCGATCTTTCGCCGAGCCTCCGGGGTTGAGGTACTCGAGCTTCACGAGGACGGTGCACTCCACACCCTCGGTGACGTGCTGGAGCTTCACGAGAGGGGTGTCGCCGACGAGGTCGACGATGGAGTCTGCGTACTTCATCTTCACAGCGTACGTGCGACGATGCCGCGACCGGGGCTGTGTTGCACACGGTCGCGGCATCCTGTCACACGGTGTCGTGCGGAGCCGATCAGCCCTTCGTCGAGCCCGCCAGGAGCCCGCGGACGAAGTACCGCTGCAGCGAGAAGAACACGATGAGCGGAACGAGGATCGAGACGAAGGCTCCTGCCGTCAGCAGGTACCAGCCCTCGCCGCGTCCGGTGATCTCGGCGAGCACCTTCGTGATCGGCGAGGCGGCTCCGTCGGCGAACACCAGCGCCACGAGCAGGTCGTTCCAGACCCACAGGAACTGGAAGATCGCGACCGAGGCGATCGCCGGCATCGTCAGCGGCAGCACGATCCGGAAGAAGATCTGCCCGCGGGACGCACCGTCGACGCGAGCGGCCTCGACGATCTCGCCGGGGATCTCCGACATGAAGTTGTGCAGCAGGTAGATCGCCAGCGGCAGCGCGAACATGGTGTGCGCGATCCACACCTGCGCGTACCCACCCGCCACGTCGAGTCCCTGCGTGACCTGCACGCCGAACAGGTTGATCCCGCGCGAGAACGACGACAGCAGAGGAACGAGCGCCATCTGGATCGGCACGATCTGCAGCGCGAACACGAAGATGAACAGCGCGTTGCGCCCCTTGAACTCGATCCACGAGAACGCGTACGCCGCCATGGCTGCGATCATCAGCGGGATGATCGTGGCCGGGATCGTGATCACGATCGAGTTGAAGAACGACTCGAGAATGGTCAGCTGCGTGGTGCCCGACTGCAGCACCGCCGCGTAGTTGTCGAGCGTGAACTGCGGGTTGGTGAAGAACGTCCACCATCCCGTCGTCTCGATCGCGTCCCTCTCGCGGAACGACGAGATGAAGAGTCCGAGCGTCGGGATGGTCCACACCACGGCGATCAGGATCGAGGCGACCGTCGCCCACGGACGGCTGAGTCGCTTGCGCGCGCGCCCGGCCGAGGCCTCGAAGCGTCCGGCGGTCGTGATCGCCCTCGTGCTCTGGCCGGTGTCTGAGTTCACGGTGTCGGTCATCGGATCTCCCGCTGCTTCTTGATCTGGCGCGCGTTGTAGATCACGATCGGCAGCACCAGGATGAACAGGATGACGGAGAGCGCAGCGCTGCGTCCCGCCTCGAACTTGGAGAACTGGGTGTACATCTCGTTCGCCAGAACCGACGTGCCGTAGTTTCCACCGGTCATCGTGCGCACGATGTCGAACACCTTCAGCGAGGCGATCGAGATCGTCGTCAGCACGACGATGAGAGCGGGTCGGATCGAGGGGATCGTCACCGAGCGGAAGCGTTCCCAGGCGTTCGCGCCGTCGAGTTCGGCAGCTTCGAGGAGCTCTGTGGGAACTCCCTTGATGGATGCCGAGAGCACGACCATCGCGAATCCGGTCTGCACCCAGATGAGCACCACGATCAGCGCGAGGTTGTTCCACGGATTGTTCAGCAGGAACTGCTGCGGCTCTCCGCCGAACCACACGAGGATCTGGTTGAGCAGACCGATCTGCTCGAACTCAGGACCACGGTAGGCGTACACGAAACGCCAGATGATGCTCGCACCGACGAACGAGATCGCCATCGGCATGAAGACGAGCAGCTTGTAGATCTTCTCTCCGCGGGTCTTGTCGATGAAGACGGCGTAGGCGAGACCGACGATCGTCGAGAGTGTCGGCACGAGCAGCACCCACACGATCGTGTTCACGACCGAGGTGACGCCGTCGGACTGCGTGAAGATCCACAGGTAGTTGGAGAAGCCCACGAAGTCGCTGCCCGTCGAGTTCCAGAACGACGCGTACACGGTCTGGATCGACGGCAGGATGAGTCCTGCCAGAAGCAGCAGGATGGCCGGGGCCATGAAGGCGACGAGCTGGATCAGGTACCCCACGCCGTCGCGCGACCGGTAGTCGAGGAAGAAGAACAGGGCGCCGACGGCGACCGCGACTCCCATGGCCCAGTAGTACGAGTTGAAGAACCACATCACCGCGAGCGGGATGAGGAGGCACATCGCGAGGCGGATGCCGGTGTAGAGGGCACCCCTGCGAGGCGCGATGTCGACGAGAAGCAGGATGACGACGATCACCACCGCGAACGCGATGACGACGGCGAGGGCCTGGACGATCGGGGGCAGAGACCCGATCCATTGGAAGAACACAGTCGCGTTCACGGATTCCCCTTCATGAGACGGAGCTGATCATCGGTCCGCGCGGCGATGCGCGGACCGAGTGCGAGACGGTGGGCCGCCCATCGGGGCGGCCCACCTCATCCGATCAGCTGGAAGGCCAGCCGGTCTCGATCTGGGTCAGGACCTCATCGGTCGAGGTGCCGTTGACCCATGCGACGATGCCCTTCCAGAAGGTTCCCGAGCCGACCGCACCGGGCATCTGGTCGGAACCGTCGAAGCGGAACGTGATCGAGTCGTCCTGGAGCAGCTTGATCGACTCCTGCAGGATGGGATCCTCGACCACATCGAGGTTCACGCCCTTGTTGGCCGACGTCACTCCGCCGAGAGCGAGGCGGCTGTCCGCCCACTCGGGGCTCGACAGGTACTCGAGCACCTTCTGCGTCGCCTCGTCATCGCTGAATGCGCCGACGATCTCGCCACCGCCGGTGATGAGCGTCTCGTCCGCACTCGTGCTCGGCGTCAGGAACGCCCAGACGTCTCCGTCTTCGGCGAAGTTCGTGCCCTCGGGGTAGAAGCCCGAGAGGAACGAGGCCTGGTGGGTCAGCGCGCACTCGCCACTGGCGACCTGCGCCGCCACATCACCGAATGCGGTCGAGTTGATGGAGCGCACGTCGCCGAAGCCGGCGTTGACGTACTCCGGGTTGAGCAGAATCTCACCGGTCGCGTCGAAGGCTTCCTTGATCTGCGGGTCGGTGAAGGGGATCTCGTTCTTGACCCACTGGTCGTACACCTCGGGGCCTGCGTTGCGCAGCACGAGGTCCTCGATCCAGTCGGTGCCGGGCCAGCCGGTCGCGACGCCCGATTCGAAGCCGGCGCACCAGGGCGCCTTGCCGCTCTCGGTCTTGATCGTCTCGGTGAGGGCCAGGAGCTCGTCCCAGGTCGTCGGCTCTTCGACGCCCCACTCGGCGAACTTCGTCGGCGAGTACCAGATCCAGCCCTTGACGCTGGCCATCAGCGGCGCACCGTAGAAGGTTCCGTCGTACGTACCGAAGTCGACCCACCCCTGAGTCCAGTACTCCTCGGCGTTCGCCTTGACCGCCTCAGGAGCCGGCTTCAGCAGGTCGCGCGAGGCGTAGTCGGCGAACAGACCCGGCTGCGGGAAGATCGCGATGTCGGGCGGGTTGCCGCCCTGAGCGCGGGTGCCGAGCTGCGTCTCGAAGTCCTGGCTGCCTTCGTACTTGATGGTGATGTCGTTCTCTTCTTCGAAGTCCGCCCAGGACTGGGCGAGGAGTTCGGCTTCTCCCTCGACGATCGTGCCGTAGATGGTGACGGTGTTGTCTCCTCCACCGCCGCCTTCCGAACCGCCGTCGGTGCCGCCCGGAGCACCACAGCCGGCGAGCGCGATGCCCGCGACTCCCAGCAGAGCGATTGGCGCATAACGCCGGGAACGCTGTGACAGACCCATGTGAATTCTCCTCTTCGAGTTGTGCGGCTCCCCTCGCTCCGCGCCGCCCCTGGCGCAGAATCGGGAACCGATTCCAGGACAACCTATCGGTGCGAGACAGCGCGACACAACAGGCCAGGATCACAAGCTCGCAACCTTTTCGGCCATTGTCCGACGACGGATGGGAGCGCTCCCTCGCTTCCGGCCTGGAACCGGTTCCCTTCCCTCGCGCCAGCGGCTACGCTGTCATCGGCGCGCGGGTGGAGACGACGCGTCGAGGGCATGGTCGAGGAGGACCGATGAGCACGATCGCCGACGTCGCGGCGCGCGCGGGCGTATCGAAGGCGACGGCGAGCCGCGCACTCAGCGGTCGCGGCTACGTCTCGGAGGGCACGCGCGATCGGGTGACGGCGGCCGCGGCCGAGCTGGCCTACGTCGCCCACTCGTCGGCGACCAGCCTCGCCACGGGTCGCACGCAGACCGTGGGCGTCATCATGCCGCCGGTCGACCGCTGGTTCTTCTCCGAGCTGCTCGCCGGCATCCAGGAATCGCTGTTCGGCCTCGATTACGAGCTCGCACTCTACGGGGTGAGAGAAGGCACCGAGACCCGAGAGCGCCTGTTCGACACGGTGCTGCCTGGCCGGCGGTTCGACGGCATCATCGCCGTCGGCCTCCAACCCAGCGCCCAGGAACTCGAGCGCCTGCACCGTTCCGAACGGCCCCTCGTCAGCGTCGGCCCGTACAGCGAAGGGTCGAGCGCCGTCTCGATCGACGACATCGCCGCCGCCCGCATCGCGACCGAGCATCTCATCGAACTCGGGCACACCGACATCGCCTTCGTCGGAGGATCCGCAGACCCCGACGAGCTCAGCTACGGCGACGCGCAGCGCGTCGAGGGATATCTCGAAGCACTCGCCGCCGCAGGCCTCGAAGCGGTCGCTCGGATCCACGACTCCCCTCCGACCATGCCGGGCGGATACGCGGCCGCCGTCGAGCTGCTCGGCGACCGTCGAGGGCGCCCGACCGCGATCGTGGGCGTCTGCGACGAGGCCGCGATCGGGGCGATGATCGCCGCCCGCCGCCTGGGCCTCGCGGTGCCGACCGAGCTGAGCATCGTGGGGGTCGATGACCATCAGCACGCCGAGATGTTCGCGCTCACCACCATCAGACAGTCGCCGCGCGAGCAGGGGCACGAGGCCGTGCGGCTGCTGCAGCAGCGGATCGACCGACCGGATGCTCCGCTCCAGCGCACCGTCACGGCGTCATCGCTCGTCGTGCGCAGCTCGACAGCCGGGCGCCGCTGAGCCTCGGCATCCTGCCCCGCACGAGCCCCGGACGCACGAAAGCCCCGGGCGGACCCGGGGCTTTCGTGAAGCGTTCAGACGCTTCCAGGGCGAGGCGTCACGCCGCGACCTGGAACGGATTACTTGAGGGTAACCGTGGCGCCTGCCTCTTCGAGGGCAGCCTTGGCCTTCTCGGCTGCTTCCTTGTTCGCGCCCTCGAGCACGGCCTTGGGAGCACCGTCGACGACGGCCTTGGCCTCGCCGAGACCGAGCGAGGTGAGCTCGCGGACGGTCTTGATGACCTGGATCTTCTTGTCGCCGGCAGCCTCGAGGATGACGTCGAAGGAATCCTTCTCCTCAACCTCTTCCGCAGCGCCGCCGCCTGCGCCTGCAACGGCGACGGGAGCAGCAGCGGTGACCTCGAACTTCTCCTCGAACGCCTTGACGAAGTCGTTGAGCTCGACGAGGGTCAGGCCTGCGAACTGCTCGAGCAGCTCCTCAGTGGTGAGCTTAGCCATGATGTATCTCCTAGATAGGTGGGTTTGTTGAACGAGATCGCAGGTCGCTTACGCGGCCTCAGCGGTCTCCAGCTTTTCGCGAAGAGCATCGATGGTGGCAGCAGCCTTGCCCATCGTCGCCTTCATCATGCCCGCAGCCTTCGCCAGCAGAACCTCACGGCTCTCGAGCGCGGCGTACTTGTTGACCTCGTCGGCAGAGAGGGCGTTGCCCTCGAAGATGCCGGACTTGATCACGAGAAGCGGGTTGGCCTTGGCGAAGTCACGAAGAGCCTTGGCAGTGGCGACGAAGTCACCATGCACGAACGCGACGGCCGACGGACCCTTGAGGTCGTCGTCCAGCGCGGTGATGCCTGCCTTGTTGGCGGCGATCTTGGTCAGCGTGTTCTTCACCACGGCGTACTCAGCGTCCTGACGGATGCTGTTGCGCAGCTCCTTGAGCTGGGCAACCGTCAGACCGCGGTACTCGGTCAGCAGAACGGCAGTCGAGTTCTCGAATGACTTCGTGAGCTCGGCAACCGATGCGTCCTTCTGCGCCATGGTCACTCCTTGGTGTGTACGAGGCGCCTCACGGAGGTGAGGCGCCGCCCCCGACCGCATGCAACAGAAAAGCTCCGGCGCAAGCGCACGGAGCTTTGAAAGTTCGTGTCCTGCGCGGGCCCCTGCTGAGCAGAGCTTCGATCGCCTCGCGTTCGCACGCACGACGATGACCAGCGGTCTTCGGTTGAGTCAACTGTACCCCACCGCATCCCGCCGCCCAAATCCAGCCGGTTCACCGTCGGTGGGCCGCACGTCCGCCGTGCCCCGAGAGCGCGTCGGCGGCGCGGATCAGGCTCAGATGCGAGAGCGCCTGCGGGGTGTTGCCCGCCTGCCGCGCATTCGCGACGTCGTACTCCTCCGACAGCAGGCCCAGGTCGTTCGACATCGCGATCAGCCGCGCCATCAGGTCGCGGGCCTCATCGATCCGGCCGCTCGTCGCGTACTGCTCGACCAGCCAGAAGCTGCAGGCGATGAAGGGATGCTCTGCTCCTTCGAGCCCGTCGACGCCGGACTCCGTGCGATAGCGCCGAAGGAACCCGCCCGTGAGCAGCGTGCGCTCGATCTGCTCCACGGTGCGCAGCATCCGAGGATCGTCGGGGGCGCAGTACCCGACCTGCGGAAGCACCAGCAGCGAGGCATCGACCTCAGTCGACCCGTAGTGCTGGATGAAATATCCGTGCTCGGCATCCACTCCGCGCTCGTCGATCTCGCGGCGCAGCGTGTCACGCACGGCCGCCCATCGATCGGCGTCGCCCGGCAGGCCCTGTTCCTGCACCGCGCGGACGCCCCGGTCGAGCGCGGCCCACATCATGACGCGCGAATGCGTGAACCACTGCGGCTCGCCCCGGATCTCCCAGATGCCGTTGTCGGGGCGATCCATCGAGGCGATCACCTGTTCGAGGAGCGCGCGCTGCAGAGGCCACGAGAAGTCGCCCTCCTCGAGGCCCGCGATCCGAGCCGATTCCAGAGCGACCAGAACCTCGCCGATCACGTCGCCCTGGTACTGGTCGACCGCGCCGTTGCCGATCCGCACCGGCGCTGCACCCCCGTACCCGGGCAGGCTCGTGAGTT
Organism: Microbacterium sp. ISL-103; assembly: GCF_018613995.1. Lineage (GTDB taxonomy): Bacteria > Actinomycetota > Actinomycetes > Actinomycetales > Microbacteriaceae > Microbacterium. Next base: position 14,029 of record NZ_JAGGPD010000158.1, read on the forward strand.
CACGCTCGATGAGGTCCCGCTCCCCCGCGATCCCGTACATGATCTGCACCTCCGCCGGCTCGCCGGCGACAGCACGGAGCAGCCATCGCCGCCAATGGTGCGCCTCGGAGAGGAACCCGTGGGCGATGAGGGCCTCGAGCGTCAGCGCGGCATCGCGCAGCCAGACGAAACGGTAATCCCAGTTCCGGGATCCTCCGAACTGCTCGGGAAGAGAGGTCGTGGCGGCGGCCACGATGCCCCCGGTGTCTTTGTTCGTGAGCGCTCGCAGCACCAGCAGCGAGCGCACGACCTCATCGCGGTGCTCTCCGTCGTGCTGGATCCCGCTCGCCCACCCCTGCCACCAGGATCGCGTCGCGGCGATCGCATCGTCGACATCGAGCGGCGACGGCGCATGCTCGTGCGAGGGGAACCAGCTGAGCGTCAGGTCGCGGACCTCCTCCGCCGACACGGTGAACGTCGCCCGGTGCCGGTGGTCCTCCGCGACGAGCCGTACTCCGCGCACGATCACCGCCTCGGGTCCGGCCGTGGCTCGCAGCGCCGGCTCGTCGCTCGTGCCCACCTGCCGCACCCAGGGGAGCCTGCGGGAGTAGTCGAAGTGCAGCCGCAGCTCGGTCACGAACTCGACGCGACCCTCGATGCCCACGATCCGGCGCACGACATCGCTGCGTGACGCGTGCAGCGGCATGAACTCCTGCACCTCTGCGACGCCGTCGGCCGTCTCCCACCGTGTCACGAGGACGAACGTGTCCGACACGTAGTGACGCCGCGACGTCGCCGTCGCATCGACCGGGCGCAGGCTCCAGCATCCGTTGCTCGCCTCTCCGAGCAGCGCGCCGAACAGCGACGGCGCATCGAAGCGGGGCAGGCAGAGCCAGTCGATGCTGCCCTCTCTCGAGACGAGCGCGCCGGTGCGGCAGTCGCTGAGCAGGGCATAGTCCTCGATCGGAGCGGGCATCGACCGAGTCTGACATGTTCACCCGGGGGTCGGAGCGATTACGGTGAGAACATGATCGACGCGACGACGCTGGTGATCCTCGGAGCCGGTGGCGACCTCACCTCTCGCCTCCTCCTGCCCGCTCTGGGCCAGCTGCTGACGAGGGAGCCCACACGCTCGGTGCGGATCGTCGGCGCCGACCGTGAGGAATGGACGGATGCCGAGCTGCAGACGATCGTCGAGACGGCCTTCGCCTCGATGGGAGCCGAGGCTGCGGCAGCTCGCGTCGATGTCACGTACGTGCGCACCGACATCACCCGCGCCGACGATCTGCGCTCGCTGCTGGGCGGGCTCACCGGTCAGGTCGCCGTCTACTTCGCGGTGCCCCCGGCCGTCGCCGCGGCATGCATCGCCGCGCTCACCCCCGACATGCTGCCGAGCGGCGCGGTGCTCGTCATGGAGAAGCCCTTCGGCACGGACGAGGCCAGCGCGCACGAGCTGAACGGCATCCTGACCGCACTCGTGCCCGAGACCCAGGTGTTCCGGGTCGACCACTTCCTGGGGCGCTCGACCACGCTCAACCTGCTCGGGGCGCGGTTCGCGAACCGCATCCTCGAACCTCTCTGGTCTGCGGAGAGCATCGAGTCCGTCGACATCGTCTACGACGAATCGCTGGCGCTGGAAGGACGCGCGGGGTACTACGACAGCGCCGGCGCGCTGGTCGACATGATCCAGAGCCATCTGCTGCAGGTGCTCGCCGTGCTCGCGATGGAGGAGCCGGCGACGCCCGAAGAGGTCGACTTCCGTTCCGCCCCCGGC
>NZ_JAGGPD010000159.1 GCF_018613995.1 Microbacterium sp. ISL-103
CGCCGCAGCGGCCGCGGCGGCACTGGCGCTGTGGACGGGGCGCGGCGAAGACAACTTCGTGCCCGGGCTCATCACCAATGCGGTCTACGGAACCGGGATGCTCGTATCGGCCCTCGTCGGCTGGTCGCTCATCGGTCTCGCCGTCGGATTCCTGATGGGGGAGGGCACCGCATGGCGTGGTGACCGCCGTAAGCGCCGCGCATTCCTCTGGCTCGGGATCGCCTGGGCCGCTCTGTTCTTCGCCCGGCTCGCCGTGCAGCTTCCGCTGTACCTGGCGGGCGACGTCACCGCGCTCGGCACGCTGAAGCTCATCATGGGTCTGCCGCTGTTCGCGCCGTTGATCGCCGTCACCTGGCTCGTCGTGCGCGCACTCTATCCGCGCGCGTCGAGGGAGGAATCGCCCGCGCAGTCGTGATAGATTTATCTTGACATCAAGATAAATTGCAGGCTTTCGTCTGCGGGCTGAACGGAGCAGACTGGTTAGGTCTGCCTTGCTAGCCGCAGGGGCTCGCTGGCGAGCAAGATGGAGGCGCCTGTCGCTCCCATCCGAATAGAAGGAGACGGATTCGTGTCCACGGTGAACAGCTTCGGTGCCAAGAGCACCCTGACGGTCGGCAGCACCGACTACGAGATCTTCGGCATCGACACGGTGCCCGGTTTCGACAAGCTCCCCTTCAGTCTCAAGGTCCTCCTCGAGAACCTGCTTCGCACCGAAGACGGGGCGAACGTGACGAAGGCGCAGATCGAGGCCCTGGGATCGGGGGATGCCGCGGCAGACCCGAGCACCGAGATCCAGTTCACGCCCGCGCGCGTGGTCATGCAGGACTTCACCGGTGTCCCCTGCATCGTCGACCTCGCCACCATGCGCGAGGCAGTGACGGCGCTGGGCGGCGACGCGAACAAGATCAACCCGCTCTCGCCGGCCGAGATGGTGATCGACCACTCGGTCATCGCCGACCTCTTCGGATCCGAGAACGCACTCGAGCGCAATGTCGAGATCGAGTACGAGCGCAACGGTGAGCGTTACCAGTTCCTCCGCTGGGGCCAGACGGCCTTCAGCGACTTCAAGGTCGTTCCGCCCGGAACCGGCATCGTGCACCAGGTGAACATCGAGCACCTCGCCAAGGTCATCTACGACCGTGAGGTCGACGGCGTGCTGCGTGCGTACCCCGACACCTGTGTCGGCACCGACTCGCACACGACGATGGTCAACGGCCTCGGCGTGCTGGGGTGGGGCGTCGGCGGCATCGAGGCCGAGGCCGCGATGCTCGGGCAGCCCGTCTCCATGCTGATTCCGCGCGTGGTCGGCTTCAAGCCCTCGGGTGAGATCCCCGCCGGTGTGACCGCGACCGACGTCGTGCTCACCATCACCGATCTCCTGCGCAAGCACGGCGTGGTCGGCAAGTTCGTCGAGTTCTACGGCGCGGGTGTCGCATCCGTGCCGCTGGCCAACCGCGCGACGATCGGCAACATGTCGCCCGAGTTCGGCTCCACCGCCGCGATCTTCCCGATCGATGACGTCACCCTCGACTACCTGCGCCTGACCGGTCGCAGCGACGAGGCCGTCGCGCTGGTCGAGGCCTACGCCAAGACTCAGAAGCTGTGGCACGACGAGAGCGCTGAGCCGACGTTCAGCGAGTACCTCGAGCTCGATCTCGGCACTGTCGTGCCGTCCATCGCCGGCCCGAAGCGCCCGCAGGACCGCATCCTGCTCTCCGAGGCCAAGTCGCAGTTCGAGCAGGACATCCTCGCCTACGCCGCACCGTCGACGTCGGACGACGTTGTCGACCTCGAGTCGAAGCACTCGTTCCCCGCGTCCGACCCGGGCAACGCGCCTGGGGAGGAGGAGCCGCGCACCACCCGTCCGGTGCACATCAACAGCGGCGCTCCGGCCAACGCGTCCAAGCCCGTGCCGGTGACGACTCCGTCGGGTGAGCAGTACATCCTCGACAACGGCGCCGTCACGCTTGCGGCGATCACGTCGTGCACCAACAAGTCCAACCCGTCGGTGATGATCGCCGCCGGCCTCGTCGCCCGCAAGGCTCTCGAGAAGGGCCTCAAGCAGAAGCCGTGGGTCAAGACCACCCTCGGCCCCGGCTCGAAGGTCGTCACGGACTACTACGAGAAGTCCGGACTCGACAAGGACCTCGAGGGCCTCGGCTTCTACACGGTCGGCTACGGCTGCACGATCTGCATCGGAAACTCCGGCCCGCTGATCGAGGAGGTCTCCGCGGCGATCAACGATCACGACCTCGCGGTCACCGCAGTCCTCTCGGGCAACCGCAACTTCGAGGGTCGTATCAGCCCCGACGTGAAGATGAACTACCTCGCCAGCCCGCCGCTGGTCATCGCCTACGCACTGGCAGGGTCGATGCACTTCGACTTCGAGAACGATGCGCTGGGCAAGGGCACAGACGGCGAAGATGTGTTCCTCAAGGACATCTGGCCGACTCCGGCCGAGGTGCAGGAGCTGGTCGACTCGTCGATCTCGCGTGAGCAGTTCATCAAGCAGTACTCGACCGTCTTCGAGGGCGACGAGCGCTGGAAGAGCCTTCCGACCCCGGACGACGCGATCTTCCAGTGGGATGACAAGTCGACCTACGTGCGCAAGGCGCCGTACTTCGACGGGATGACGATGGAGCTCACCCCGGTGCGCGACATCGAGGGCGCTCGCGTCATGGCGACGCTCGGCGACTCGGTCACCACCGACCACATCTCGCCCGCCGGCAACATCAAGACCGGCACGCCCGCGGCCCAGTACCTGACCGAGCACGGCGTGGATCGCAAGGACTTCAACTCCTTCGGATCGCGTCGAGGCAACCACGAGGTGATGATCCGCGGCACGTTCGCGAACATCCGTCTGAAGAACGCCATGGTCGCGGCGGTCAACGACGGCCAGGTCGTCGAGGGTGGCTACACCCGCGACTTCACCCAACCCGGAGGACCCCAGTCGTAC
>NZ_JAGGPD010000160.1 GCF_018613995.1 Microbacterium sp. ISL-103
CGCGTCGGGCGAGAGGACGAGCTCGGCGCACGCGCCCGAGACGGCGGCGGCGCCGCCGCCCTCGGGCGCTCCCGACGAGCAGCCGGCCAGGAGGACGACCGCGGACAGAGCGAGTGCGCCGACTCCGATGTGCTTGCGCATGCGTTGTCCTATCTGTTGTGGCCGACGATGCGCTTCGCGTCATCGCGACCGGTGGTGGGTGATGCTGTGTCGTACGGGGTGATGCTGTGGTGCGGGTGGTGCTGTCAGTGGGTGCGGATCACGGCGACGCCGCCTGCCGCGATGGTGAGCGCGCCCGAGATCTCGGCGCCGGTGAGGAGGTCGACGCCTGAGGCCTCGAGCTCGACATCGTCGTCACGGTGGGTCACGGCGATGCGGTAGACCGCGTCGGTGCCGTGACGGGTGATGACCTCGAGGCCTTCGGCGACGCCTGCGGGTGCGATGTCGGCATCCGCATAGACCTCGTGGAGCAGAGCACGCATGCCCGTGGCATCCAGGCGGGTGCCGACGTACCAGCCGGTGCCCGAGCCATGGGTGTTCCGAGTGATCGCGGGCTCGCCCTCGCCGGGTCCGCCCGAGAAGTTCGCGACGACCTCGGCTCCTTCGAGTGCGATGTCCTCCTGCCAGACGTCGGCGACGATGCCCTCGTGGTCGACCCAGTCGAGTCCGTGGCTCTCGCCCTCGCGCAGCGGCAGGAACTCCTCGACCGTGAGGCCCAGCGCGTCACGCAGCGGGGCGACGAAACCGCCGGCGTGCACGGCGTCGTTCTCGTCGACGATGGCCGAGAAGAACGACACCAGCAGCGTGCCGCCGCCGTTGACATAGGCGGTGAGGTTCGCGGCATCCGCGGCGCTCAGCATGTACTGCGCCGGGGCGACCACCAGGCTGTAGCCCGAGAGGTCGTGACCTGGCAGAGCGAAGTCGACCGTGATGCCGTCGCGCCAGAGCTGCTCGTAGAAGCGGCGCACCTGAGCCGCGTGCGTGACGTCTTCGGACGGACGCCATTCGAGATCTTGCGCCCAGAACGACTCGAAGTCCCAGAGGATCGCGACGTCGGCCTTCACCGTGCTGCCCTGCACCTCGTCGAGGCGGCCGAGCGCTGCGCCGAGGTCGACGACCTCGCGGAACACGCGCGACTCGGTGCCGGCGTGCGGCAGCATCGCCGAATGGAACTTCTCGGCACCCGAGCGCCCTGCGCGCCACTGGAAGAACAGGATGCCGTCGGCCCCACGGCCGAGGTGAGTGAGCGAGTTGCGCGTCATCTCGCCGCGGCGCTTGGCGATGTTGCGCGGCTGCCAGTTGACCGCCGAGGTCGAGTGCTCCATGAGGATCCACGGCTTGCCGCCGCCGACCGAGCGGCTGAGGTCAGCGGCGATCGCGAGACCGATGTGCGCGTCTTCGTCGGCCGCCCACAGATAGTGGTCGTCAGAGACGATGTCGACCTCGCGGCCCCAGGCCCACAGATCCGTGGTCCAGCTCTGATTGGCCATGAAGTTCGTGGTGACCGGCTGGTCGGCGTGCGCGCGGATCGCGTCGCGCTCGGCGATGAAGCACGCGCGCAGCTGGTGATCCGTGAAGCGGGCGAAGTCGAGGCGCTGCGCCGGGTTCACGACGCTCGGGGCGATGGCCGGGGCACCGACGTGCTCCCATGCCGAGTAGTGCTGACCCCAGAAGGCGGTGCCCCAGGCGCGGTTCAGCGCCTCGAGCGAGCCGTACTTCTCCTGGAGCCAGAGCCGGAAGGCGGCGACCGCGTTCGGCGAGTAGTCCTCGCCGACGGGAACGCCGTACTCGTTGTGCACGTGCCAGAGCACGACCGAGGGATGCTGCGCGTAACGCGCCGCGAGCGCGTCCGCGATCCGCACGATCGCCTCGCGATAGGCGGGCGACGAGTGCGATGCCATGCCGCGCGAGCCGAAGCCCATGGTGCGACCCTCGCGATCGATCACATGCGCGTCGGGGTGGGTGGCGAAGAACCAGGCGGGCGGCGATGCCGTCGGGGTGCCGAGGTCGACGGCGATGCCGTTCTCGTGCAGAAGGTCGAGCAGTTCGTCGAGCCAGGTGAAGTCGAACTCACCCTCGGCGACCTCGATGAGCGCCCACGAGAAGATGCCGACACTGACCAGGTTCACTCCGGCCTCGCGCATCAGCACGACGTCTTCGCGCCACGTCTCGGGCGACCACTGCTCGGGGTTGTAGTCGCCGCCATAGGCGATTCCGCGCAGGTCGGGCCAGGCGTGGGGGGAGGTCATCGGCACTCCATCGGGTCGGTGCGGTCGTGGTGCGTGTCCCGACGTGCTGTCGCTCATTCGACTGGGACCGGTCTCAGGTTGTTCCGGAAAACCGGACTGGGACCGGTCTCAGTTCTACCCCAGGTCGACGCTCGATCACAACCGCCGTTACCGAACTGAGACCGGTCCCAGGTTCGACTACCGCTGGACGGGATGCTGTGGGTAGAGTCACAGGCGATGAGTGATGTCAGCGCGAAGCGCAAGCCGACGATCCGCCAGATCGCGGCGCAGGCGGGGGTCTCCCGCAGCACGGTCTCGCGCGTGATCAACGGCGGGCACTGGGTGTCGCCCGACGCCAGACAGGCCGTCGAAGAGGCGATCCTCGCGACCGGCTACACCGCCAACCACCACGCGCGCAGCCTCGCCACCGGTCGGGCCGGCTCCTTGGCGTTCCTGCTCACCGAGCCGCAGCAGCTGCTCTTCGACGATCCGACCTTCGCGCTCCTGCTGCGCGGCGCCGCCGAAGCCCTCGCCCAGCGGGCGATGACCCTGGTGCTCCTCGTGGCCGGAACCCCGGCCGAGCGCGAGAGCGTCGCGCAGTTCCTCAGCGCCGGGCACGTCGACGGCGTCATGCTGATCTCGTCTCACGAATCCGACCCGCTGCTCGATCAGCTGATCGAGGTCGGCATCCCCACCGTCTGCTGTGGCGTGCCCCTCGGACACGAGCGCGAACTCTCGACGATCTCGGTCGACGAGGTCGCCTCGGCACGCACCATGGCCGCGCACCTCGTCTCGCAGGGGCACCGTCGCATCGGCATGATTACCGGCCCCGACGACACCCCGGGTGGGCGCTACCGGCTGGTGGGCTTCCGCGAAGAGCTCGGCGAGCATTTCGACGAGGCGCTGGTCGAAGAGGGCGACTACTCATACGAATCCGGCCTCGCGGCCATGACCCGCATGCTCGAGCACGACGTCGACGCCGTGTTCGCCGCCTCCGACCGGATGGCGGCCGGAGCCATCGCCGCCGCCCGTCGCGCAGGGCGCCGCGTGCCGGAAGACATCGCGATCGCGGGGTTCGACGACTCGGGCCTCGCCGCCACGCACGAGCCGCCGATCACGACCATGCGTCAGCCCTGGGATCAGATCAGCGCGCAGATGGTCGCCGTGCTGCTCGAGGTCATCGCGGGAGCATCCCCTCGATCCGTGATCCTCGACACCGAGCTCGTGGTGCGCGACAGCGCCTAGCGGCGTTCGGCGCACGGACGCACGCAGCGAAGGAGATCTCCCGCTCTGCAGGACCGGATGCCGGATGCGGCCCTTCATTGAGTGAGATCTCCTTCGCTGCGCGCGTCGGCCTTGTCGCCCCACTCACCGGCGATCGTGCGGCAGGATGGGGCGATGCGCCATCGTTCACGACTCGCAACCGCCGCATTCGCACTGACCGCCGTCAGCCTGCTGTCGGGGTGCGGCTTCTCGACGACGACCCTGTCTGTCTTGGAGACCGACCGCGTGCCCGAGGACGAGCTGCCGACTCTCGAAGGTGACTCCTATGAGCCGGCCGACATCGAATCGAGCCGATACGTCGGCGAGTACGAGGGCGTGTCGCTCTGGGTCACGAAGGGCACGGATTCGCCGGCCTGTCTCGTGGCGATCACGGACCCCGAAGACGACTGGGTCGTCGGATGCGGCGGTCTGCCGATGCGGATCACCGGTTCCGGACCCACCTTCGAGCTCCGGGCCGATGATTGGCCCGACCCCGAAGGCATGACGCGCATCTCGGAGAACGTCTACGCCGAGTAGGGCACCGAGGATCCGGCATCCTCGCGCACAGCGAAGGAGATCTCTCGCTCC
>NZ_JAGGPD010000161.1:0-369 GCF_018613995.1 Microbacterium sp. ISL-103
CGGGCCTCGTCGATGTCCTGCCGCTCCTTCTCTGCGGCCTTGTCGCTCTTGCGTGTGTCCCTCGGAGGAAGGCGGATCTCCCGCTCTGCGGCGATGCCCGCCTGCAGTTGGCGACCTCGCTCGAGTTCGGCGTCGAACTCCGCTCCGACGAGAAGCGCCAGGTTGGCGATCCACAGCCACAGCAGGAACACCACGATGCCCGCGAGGGAGCCGTAAGTGCGGTCGTAGTTCGAGAAGTTCGCCACATAGAAGGCGAAGCCCGCCGTGGCGACAGCCAGCACGATGATCGCGAGGAGCGCCCCGAGGCTGATCCACCGGAAGCGCGGCTGCTTCGCGTTGGGAGTGGCGGAGTAGAGGAGCGCGACGGCG
>NZ_JAGGPD010000161.1:543-1842 GCF_018613995.1 Microbacterium sp. ISL-103
GATGCGGTTCATCGCTCGGCTGAAGGCGCCGACGTACCCGGACGCCGACCAGATCGCGAGCAGGATGCCGCTGATCAGTGCGAACCCGGCGGCCGGCGAGTCCGCGACCTGTTCGATCGGGCCCCGGAGAGCGTCCGCCGTGTCGCCAGGGGCGACCTGCTCGACGATGCCGATCACCGCTTCCCCGGCGGCCTGTCCCTGACCGACGACGCCGAGGAGGGAGAAGATCGCTATCAGACCGGGAAAGATCGACAGGACCGCGTAGTAGGTCAGCGCGGCAGCTATGTCGGTGCACTGGTCGGACGAGAACTCACGGAAGGCCTTCTTCGCCACGTACTTCCATGATCGTCTGTGGACATCATCCGGAGAGTCCGGCTTGCTCGAGGCCTCGGGATCGACACTCCCGTCACGGGCCTCCGTGTGCGGCTGCGACATCTTCATTCCTCTCATGACGGACGGACCCGTCGCCTATCCGCGTGCGACGGGTCCGTCCGCTCGATCGCGGTCAGCTACCCGCGATGTTCTCGCGAGCCCGCTGCGCCTGGTCGGTCACTTCACCGGCCGCCGACTGCGCCTCGTCCTTCACGACGGCCACGGATTCCTGCGCCGATTCCCGCACGGATTCGACCGACGCCTGTGCCGGTTCCTTCAGATGCTCGCCGACTTCCTTGGCCACGTCCGTGACCTCATCGACGAGCGGCTGAGCCTGGTCCTTGACCGTCTTCGCGAGCTGCTGCTCTTTCGACGACGTCGGAACGAGCGATGCGATCAGCAGCCCCGCCCCGAACGCCATCAGGCCGACCGCGAGCGGATTGCCCTCGGCTTTCGCGATGGCGCGGTCCTTAACCTCGGTCACGCGGTCACCGGCGTCCGAGAGCGTGGATCCCGCATCGTCCGTCGACCCCATGACGCGCTCGCGCGCCGAGGTGAAAGCACCGCGCACTTTCCCCATCTGCCGGTCCACGATCTTCGACGGCGTCACCTTGTCGGCGAGCGCGTCGACATCCGACCCCAGCTCCTGTCGCGTCCGCTCGATGTTCGCGCGGATCTCATCGGGTGAATCACTCATCGGTTCTCCTCATTTCTCTTCAGTGCTTCCGGAATCTCCTTGACCGTGTCGACGGTCTGCGGCATGCCCTCGACCTGCTTCAGCTGGCTTTGGCCGACCACGAACAGGATCAGCGCGACGATCGCCCAGATCACGGCCACGACGACGCCCGACCAGCCGCGCCCCATGAGCGAGCCCAGCGCCCACCACAGTGCGACGGACAGGAAGAACACCGCCATCAGCGCCGCATA
>NZ_JAGGPD010000162.1 GCF_018613995.1 Microbacterium sp. ISL-103
GGGAAGCCGAGCACGCGGCCGGCGTCCTTGAGCGCCTGCTTCGACTTGATCGTGCCGTAGGTCACGATCTGCGCGACGCGCTCGGAGCCGTACTTCCTGGTCACGTAGTCAATGACCTCGCCGCGGCGACGGTCATCGAAGTCGACGTCGAAGTCGGGCATCGAGACGCGGTCGGGGTTGAGGAAGCGCTCGAAGATCAGACCGTGCTCGAGCGGGTCGAGGTCGGTGATCTTCATGGCGTACGCGACCATGGAGCCGGCACCGGAACCACGCCCGGGTCCGACGCGGATGCCGTTGTCCTTCGCCCAGTTGATGAAGTCGGCCACGACCAGGAAGTAGCCGGGGAAACCCATCTGCAGGATGATCCCGGTCTCGTACTCGGCCTGCTTGCGCACCTTGTCGGGAATGCCGCTCGGGTAGCGGTAGTGCAGGCCCGCCTCGACCTCCTTGATGAGCCAGCTGTCTTCGGTCTCGCCGTCGGGCACCGGGAACCGCGGCATGTAGTTGGCCGCCGTGTTGAACTCGACCTCGCAGCGTTCGGCGATCAGCAGCGTGTTGTCGCACGCCTCGGGGTGATCGCGGAACAGCTGGCGCATCTCGGCGGCCGTCTTGATGTAGTAGCCGTCGCCGTCGAACTTGAAGCGATTGGGGTCGTCGAGCGTGGATCCGGACTGCACGCACAGCAGCGCCTCGTGCGCATCGGCCTCATGCTGATGCGTGTAATGGGAGTCGTTGGTGCCGACCAGCGGGATATGCAGATCTTTCGAGAGACGGATCAGATCTGTCATGACCCGTCGCTCGATGGAGAGGCCGTGATCCATGATCTCGGCGAAGTAGTTCTCCTTGCCGAACAGATCCTGGAACTCCGCGGCCGCCGCGCGCGCCGCGTCGTACTGGCCGAGACGGAGCCTGGTCTGGATCTCGCCCGACGGGCATCCGGTCGTGGCGATCAGTCCCTTGCCATAGGTCTGGAGGAGCTCCCGATCCATTCGGGGCTTGAAGTAATAGCCCTCCATGCTCGACAGCGAGCTGAGTCGGAACAGGTTGTGCATGCCCTGCGTGCTCTCGCTCCACATCGTCATGTGGGTGTAAGCCCCGGATCCCGAGACGTCGTCGCTCTTCTGATCGGGAGAGCCCCACTGCACGCGGGTCTTGTCGCTGCGGTGGGTGCCGGGGGTGACGTAGGCCTCGAGCCCGATGATCGGTTTGACCCCCGCCGCGTTGGCCGCCTTGTAGAACTCGAAGGCCGCGAACGTGTTGCCGTGATCGGTCACCGCGATGGCCGGCATGTCGTAGTCGGCGGCCGCCTGAGTCATCGCCGCGATCTTCGCCGCCCCGTCGAGCATCGAGTACTCGCTGTGCACGTGCAGGTGGACGAAGGAGTCGGATGCCATGCCTTCGAGTCTACTTTCGGCCTCCGACATCGGACGCCGAAGCCGTGCCCGACTTCACCGCAGATCGAGTCGCATGAGCACGCGCGGGAACCCGTCGAGCGTCGAGCCGGTGTCGGCGGCCTTCACGAAGCCCGCCTTCTCGAAGAGTCGCCTGGTTCCGACGTAGGCCATCGTCGGATTCACCTTCTCGCCGCGATTGTCGACGGGATAGCCCTCCACCGCCGGCGCGCCTCGCTTCATCGCGTGGGCGACGGCTCCCTCGAGCAGCGCATGGGAGATCCCCTGCTTGCGGTGACCCGGTCGCACACGGATGCACCAGAGCGACCAGACGTCGAGATCGTCGATGTGCGGAATCAGTCGATTGCGCGCGAAGCTCGTGTCGCGGCGGGGATGCAACGCCGCCCATCCGACCGGCTGGTCGTCGAGATACGCGATCACCCCCGGCGGCGGGTCGTCGTGGCAGAGAGCTCGCACGCGATCTGCGCGCTGCTGTCCGCGCAGCTCGTTGTTCTCTTTGCTGCCGATCCGATAGCTCAGACAGAAGCACACGTTGGACGTCGCCTTCTTCGGACCGACGAGAGCTGCCACATCGTCGAACTCCGTCGCCGCTCGCACCTCGATGCTCATGCGTTCAGTATGTCCGTCTCCGCCGACATCATGGTCGGCGCAAGCGGGCTACTCCCCGCGAAGCACCGCGAGGGCGTGCTCGAAGTCCGCCGGATAGCCGGACTCGAACTGCACCCATTCCCCGGTCGCCGGATGCGTGAAGGCGAGCTTGTGGGCGTGCAGCCACTGCCGCGTCAGCCCGAGCCGCGCGGACATCGTCGGATCGGCGCCGTAGAGCGGGTCGCCGACGCACGGATGCCGCAGCGCGGCCATGTGCACGCGGATCTGGTGGGTCCGCCCCGTCTCGAGGTGGATCTCGAGCAGCGAGGCGCCGGGGAATGCCTCCAGCGTCTCGTAGTGCGTGACCGAGGGCTTTCCGTCCGGCACGACCGCGAACTTCCAGGAATGGCTCGGATGACGTCCGATCGGAGCATCGATCGTGCCCGTCAGCGGATCGGGGTGCCCCTGGACGACAGCGTGATAGATCTTCTCGACCGTGCGGTCCTTGAAGGCGTGCTTCAGCGCGGTGTACGCCGCCTCGCTCTTGGCCACGACCATGAGGCCGCTGGTGCCGACGTCGAGCCTGTGCACCACGCCCTGCCGTTCCGCGGCGCCGCTGGTGGAGACTCGGAAGCCCGCGGCGGCGAGGGCCCCGATCACCGTCGGACCCTCCCAGCCGAGCGAGGGATGGGCGGCGACGCCCGTGGGCTTGTCGACGACGACGATGTCATCGTCGTCGTACACGATGCCGAGTTCGGGAACCGCGATCGGGACGATCCGCGGCCCCTCCTTCGGCTGCCATTCCACCTCGAGCCACCCTCCGCCCCGAAGACGGTCGGACTTGTCGAGGGTCTCCCCGTCGAGCCGGACTCCCCCCGCAGAAGCCACCTCGGCGGCGAAGGTGCGGGAGAAGCCGAGCAGCTTGGCCAACGCGGCGTCGACGCGCTGGCCCTCCAGCCCGTCAGGGACGGGGAGGGAGCGGAACTCCATGCTCAGCGACCGTCCGATGCAGTGGCAGGGGCGTCCGGAGACGCTCCGTCTGCCGGAAGCGCAGCGGGCCGGTCGTGACCTTCGAGGTCATCGGCGACCGCGGCCGCCTCCGCCTCTTCGTCGGTCTCGACGGGAGCGTGGTCGCGCTCGCGAGTGCCATCGAACCTCAGCCCGAACACGACGAGTAGAGCGACCGAGATCATCCCCGTGACGATGAAGATGTCTGCGACGTTGAAGATCGCGGGCATCATCCACGGCATCGAGATCATGTCGACGACATGCCCCATCGGGAATCCGGGATCACGGAAGAGTCGATCGGTGAGGTTGCCCAGCACCCCACCCAGCAGGCATCCGAGGACAACCGCCCAGAGGCGGGAACGAAGGCCGAGGGCCTTCCACACGATCACTCCGGCGACGACGGCCAACGCGATGGTGAAGATCCACGTGACGTCGGACCCCAGCGAGAATGCAGCGCCGGGGTTGCGCACGTAGTACAGCTGAAGGAACTCACCGAGCACCGGGACAGGCTCCTGCAGAGGCAGGTTCTCGGTGGTGAGGTACTTCACATACTGATCGGCGGCCAGCACGATCGCTGCGAGAATCGCAACGATCGCGCCGGCCGCCGACCGACGAAGGGGCGATCGTCCTGGCAAAAGGACGACCTACAGTCCGATCGCGGAGACCGGAGTCGAGTCCGTCGACGCCGACTTCTCGTCGAGATCGCGGAGCTGACCCTCGATGTAGCCGCGCAGCTGCGAGCGGTAGTCGCGCTCGAAGTTGCGGAGTTCGGTGATGCGAGCCTCGAGCGTGTTGCGCTCGCGCTCGAGACGAGCCGACTCCTCACGCTGCTTGGCCTCGGCCTCGGTGCGGATGCGGTTGACCTCGCCCTCGGCATCGGCGATGAGCTGGGCCCGCTTGGCCTCACCCTCGGCGACGTGCTCGTCGTGCAGGCGCTGCGCGAGCTCGATGATGCCCGCGGTGGCGGTGGCGGAGCCGGACGGCGCGGGCTCGGCGGCGGGTGCCGGAGCCTCTTCGACGACCGGGGCCGCAGCCGGAGCCTCGGCGACCGGCGCGGCAGCAGCAGGCGCGTCGCCGGACTCGTACGCGGCCAGCTTGGCCTTGAGTTCGACGTTCTCTTCGAGGGCCTTGCGCCACTCGATGACGATCTCGTCGAGGAAGTCGTCGACCTCGTCCGGGTCGAAGCCGTCCTTGAAGCGGACGTGCTGGAACTGCTTGGTGACGACGTCATCCGGGGTAAGTGCCATGGTGGCTCCTTCGATGAGTTCGGTTGCCAGTTTGGAGAATGGCGTGGTCGAGATGTGGCGCGAACCCGGGGCGCGCACCTGGGAGCCAAGCATAGTCCCCGAGCCTGTCAGCCGCGACGCCGCGACACTCCAGGGCGCGGAAGTCGCACAGGGCTCAGATGAAGTTCCGGACGATGCTCATGAGGATCAGCACGATCAGGATCGTGATCGAGAAGCCGAAATCCAGGGAGATCGAGCCGATCCGCAGAGGCGGGATGATCCGCCGGAAGAACCGGACAGGCGGATCCGTGATCGTGTAGACGAGCTCGGCAGCGATGAGTCCGGCACCCTTGGGGCGCCACTCCCGATTGAACATCGGGATGTAACTGAGAATCAGACGGGCGAACAGCACCAGCAGATAGAGCAGGAGCGCCAGATGGACGATGCTGGCGACGATGGAGACGACGATCCCCACGGTCTACGACTGGTCGAAGCCCGCGGACTCTGCGTCCGCGTGCGCGATTCCCCCGTGACCCGACACCGCGATGTTCTCCGGCGAGAGCAGGAAGACCTTAGACGTGACCCGCTCGATACGGCCGTAGAGGCCGAGCGAGAGTCCTGAGGCGAAGTCGATGAGGCGGCGCGCATCCGCGTCGCTCATCTGGGAGAGGTTGATGATGACCGGCACGCCTTCGCGGAAGCTCTCCGCGATGAGCTGCGCATCGCGGTACTGCTTCGGGTGCACGGTGAGGATCTCGTTCACGGCCCCTCCTGCGGGCTGACGCACGGCGACAGGGCGACGCAGCGGGGTGACGGGTGCGGGGGCGGGCTCTTCGCGCTCACGGTCGCGGTCCCTGTGAGCACGGGCCGGAGCCGGCGCCTGCTCTTCGTAGACCTCTTCTTCGTCAGCGAGGCCGAGATACACCCTGGTCTTCTTCAGCGGGTTACCCATCGTGTCCTCCGGTTCGAACGTGTCGGGTTGGTCTGTTCACAGGTTAACCCCGGTCGGGGCGGGGTCCGGTTATTGCGGACCCGATCCGCAGGTGTGTCGCGCCTGCGGCCACCGCTTCGGCGAAGTCGCCGGTCATTCCCGCGGATATCCAGGTCGCGGTCGGCTCGACGTCCCGCACGCCATCCGCGATCGAGCGGAGGCGGGCGAAGGCCGACTGCGGCTCTTCGTCGAGGGGAGCGACGGCCATCACGCCACGCAGGCGCAGCGACGGCAGAGTCATGATGTGCTCGGCGAGCGATCGCGCCTCACCGGGCGCGACTCCCCCACGACCCGGATCATCGGTCAGATTCACCTGGACGAGCACGTCGAGGATGTCATCCCCGTCAGCGGCCCGATGCAGAGCGTCGGCGAGTCGATCGCGGTCGACCGAATGCACCGCATCCGCACTGCGTCGGATGGCGGCGGCCTTGTTGGTCTGCGCCTGCCCGATGAAGTGCCACCGGAGGTCGAGCGACGGGAGTTCGCCGGCCTTTGCGGAAAGCTCCTGCTGGCGGTTCTCCCCCACCTCGCGCACACCGAGCGCATGCAGCGCCTGCACGAGGGATGCCGGGTGGAACTTGGTCACCACGATCCGGGTGATCTCCCGAGCATCACGGCCGGCCCGACGCGCAGCGTCGGCGATCTTCTCGTCGATCGCCGACAGCCGCGCGGCCAGAGCCGGATCCTGCGGGCCCTGCTCCTGGGTCACTTCAGGAATTCAGGGATGTCGATGTCGTCGTCTGCGAACGCGGGCTCGATGCTGGTGGCAGCGACGCGCTGCGGAAGCTTCTCCGCAGCGGTGCTGTCCGCGGTCGGCTTGGTCTCGTCGTCGCCCGAGAGTGCGACCTCGGGCAGTGTGGTCGCGGCCGCCGGACGCGACACGACCATCGGGTCGAGTCGCAACGAGGGCTCGCCACCGTCGAAGCCTGCAGCGATCACCGTGACGCGCACCTCGTCGCCGAGGGTGTCGTCGATGACGGTACCGAAGATGATGTTCGCCTCGGGGTGCGCGGCCTCCTTGACGAGGTCTGCGGCGTCGTGGATCTCGAAGATCCCGAGGTTCGATCCACCCTGGATCGAGAGCAGGACTCCGTGCGCACCTTCGATGCTCGCTTCGAGGAGCGGCGACTCGACGGCGAGCTCCGCCGCCTTGATCGCACGGTCTGCGCCGCGCGCCGAGCCGATGCCCATGAGCGCGGAACCCGCACCCTGCATGACGGACTTGACGTCGGCGAAGTCGAGGTTGATGAGTCCCGGCGTCGTGATGAGATCGGTGATGCCCTGCACACCCGCGAGGAGCACCTGGTCTGCCGTGGCGAACGCCTCGATCATCGAGATGCCGCGGTCGCTGATCTCGAGCAGTCGATCGTTCGGCACCACGATGAGGGTGTCGACCTCTTCCTTCAGCTTCGCTACACCGGCTTCGGCCTGGCTCTGACGACGCCGACCCTCGAACGAGAAGGGCTTGGTGACGACACCGATGGTGAGCGCGCCGATCGACTTCGCGATCCGTGCGACGACGGGGGCGCCACCGGTTCCGGTTCCACCACCCTCACCTGCGGTGACGAAGACCATGTCGGCACCCGTGAGGGCCTGCTCGATCTCTTCGGCGTGGTCCTCTGCGGCGCGGCGACCCACCTCGGGGTCGGCGCCGGCACCGAGGCCGCGAGTGAGCTCGCGTCCGACGTCGAGCTTGACGTCGGCATCGCTCATCAGCAGCGCCTGAGCGTCGGTGTTAACGGCGATGAACTCGACTCCGCGGAGACCGAGATCGATCATGCGGTTGACGGCGTTGACGCCGCCACCGCCGACGCCGACGACCTTGATCACGGCGAGGTAGTTCTGGTTCTGGCTCATGGCCGGCCTCCGAGTAGTCGAGCCTGTCTAAGGGTGAGATTCCAGTGGGTGAACCTTAAACCTCAACTAGAGGTGTAAAGTATTTCCCGGTATTGGTTTCTCTTGTTCGAAGGTAAGCGTCACGCACCCGCGCACACGCAGCGACACGGGCGTGTCGCCCGTTTGCCGTCGAAACCTCAGCCGACGACCACCGCGCGGGGCGATGTGACGTCGATGGTCGCCGCATCCGGCCTCTTGACCAGCGTCCTGCTGAGCACTTCCGCTTTGAGGGGCCAGTCCTCGGAACTGCCCCACACGACGACGAGGCCGCTGCTGAGAGTCAGCGTCACGTCGTCGGCGGTGGTCGCGCTGACGCCGGTGAGCGAGGCACGCAGGTCTGTCGGGACCGATCGCACCACGAGTCCCGCGCTGTCGAAGGCCGCAGAGTCCGGACCACCCTCGATGTCGAGCAGCGGCTGGCCCGCCGGCTGGTCCTTCGTCGTCGCGAGCGCGACACCGGCGGCATCGACGAGCGTGTATCCCGCTGCCGAGCGGATGACGCCGACGGGCGTCCGCTCCACGATGCGCACAGTCAGGTCGTGCGGCGGCCTGGCCTCGAGGGAGTACGTCTCGATCAGCGGGAAAGCCAGAAGCGCCGCCTTGACCTCACTCGTGTCGACGAGCGCCAGCGGTGTTCCGACCTGGTCGGCGAGGGCCGCCTCGACCGCCGATGCATCGAGAGTCGTCGCACCGACCACACTGATCTTCTCGACGGCGAACAGCGGGCTGTAAGCGGCAATCGCGCTGCCGCCGATCACGAGGACCATGGCGCCGACCGCGCTGATCCAGAAGATGCGCCGGCGTCGCGATCGCTGGGTGAAACGTCTGATCTCGGCGCGCAGCGCCTTGCGGCGCACTCTGGCCGCACGCCAGACGTCTCGTGTCGAGGTCGGACGGTCTGCCCATTCGGGCTCCGTCTCAGCGTACGGATCCGAGGGTTCGGACAGCGTGCCCCGGACCGTCGACGATTCGGCATCGCCGACCGTGCGCTCGGTCCCGGAGACGCGGACACCACCGCGGCCCGCGGTTCGCCGCACGTGTGCGGCCTCCTCCTCCGCGTGGCCCGCGGGAGGCGTGGGAGGCGGAGGTGG
Source organism: Microbacterium sp. ISL-103 (assembly GCF_018613995.1). Lineage (GTDB taxonomy): Bacteria > Actinomycetota > Actinomycetes > Actinomycetales > Microbacteriaceae > Microbacterium. The sequence goes on from NZ_JAGGPD010000162.1 coordinate 8,213, forward strand.
ACGTCGCATCTACTAGGCCTCGACGGTGCGGAGCGACTCGAGCACCTGAGGGATGATCTGGTACACGTTGCCGCAGCCGAGCGTGACCACGAAGTCGCCGTCGCGCGCGACGGACGCGGTGTAGTCGGCCGCCTGCTGCCAGTCCGCGACGAAGTGCACGTGCGAGGGATCCTGGAAGGCCCCGCTCACCAGTTCACCGGTGACGCCGGGCACCGGATCCTCCCGCGCGCCGTAGACGTCGAGCATCACCGTGTGGTCGGCGTAGGTCTCGAGCACCTCTGCGAACTCGCGGAACATGTGCTGCGTGCGGGAGTAGGTATGCGGTTGCTGAATGGCGATGATCCGGCCCCCGCCCGAGATCGAGCGCATGGCCTCGAGGGCCGCACGGACCTCGGTCGGGTGGTGCGAGTAGTCGTCGTAGACGGTCACCCCGCGCTCGATGCCGTGCTGCTCGAGCCGGCGCACCGTGCCGGCGAACCCCTCGACGGCGCGAGCGGACTCGGCCAGACCGAAACCGACCGAGAGCAGCACGGTGATGGCGCCCGCGGCGTTGATCGCATTGTGCACACCGGGAACGGCGAGCTGCAGACGCACGCTCTCATCACCGTGGGTGATGGTCGCAGACACGGGACCTGCGGTGACGACATCGGTCACGCGCACATCGGCATCCTCGGCCTGCCCGAAGGTGATGACATTCGGGTGCGACAGGCCTGCGCCGACGCGCAGCGCGCCGGGATCGTCGCTGGAGATGACGACGGCCTCGGTGGCGGCATCCGCGAAACGGACGAACGCGTCATGGAACGCCTCGTCGGAGCCGTAGTGGTCGAGGTGGTCGGGGTCGACGTTGGTGATCAACGCGACGGCCGTGTCGTACAGCAGGAAGGTGCCGTCGGACTCGTCGGCCTCGATGACGAAGAGCTCGCCGGTGCCTGTGGCGCTGGAGACGCCGAGCTGCTCGATGACCCCGCCGTTGACGAAGTTCGGGTCGGCACCCCGCGCCTGCAGCGCGGTGACGATCATGCCGGTCGACGTCGTCTTGCCGTGCGCACCCGCGACCGAG
>NZ_JAGGPD010000163.1 GCF_018613995.1 Microbacterium sp. ISL-103
CCTCCTCGTCGCAGCATTCTGGTAGGCCGGAATGCGTGTCTGATCTGGGGTTGTTCGGGCGGGTTTCGGGGTTCGAATGTCGGTGGTCCCGGGTTGACTATGGGTATGAACAGCACCGCGGAGCTTCTGGGTCGGGTCCTCACCGACCTCGATGCGGTGCTGTCCGACAACGTGTTGGCGGGGTTGTCTGATGCGGAGCGCATCACGGTGTTGCAGGCGGCGGGGGCGGCGTTCCGTCGGGTGGAGGCGGTGGTGGTCGAGACGGTCGCGACCGGTGACATGGGGGATTTCCCTCACGCGGCGGGCTGTCGGGGCATGAACGAGTTGTTGCAGCGGACGTTGTTGGTCGACGCGCGGGGTGCGACCTTGGTTGACCGGGTTGTGGATCGGGTGCGGCGTCCGGTGAGTCTGGCGGGGGAGAGGGTGCCGGCGCGGTGGCCGGAGATGCGGGTCGCGTTGCTCGACGGGGTGGTCGGGGTTGCGGGGTTTCTCGCGGCGACGGGGCCGATCGAGAAGGTCTGGGACCGGATCAGTGTCGACCAGCGGTTGGCCGCGGACGTCGCGCTGGCCGGGTGCGCGCGCGGGCACGGGGTCGTGTTCGATGACGAAAACGACCCGGATGTGGAGCCGGATGCGGATGGTGACGTGGATGGTCCGTCGCCGACGACGCAGGATTTGAAGGCGTTGGCGGAGGATCTCGCGTCGATGTTCGACCCGGATGGGGAAGAACCGAAGGATGAGGACGCGCGGCGGCGTCGGGGGTCACGATCGGCCGGTTGACGGACGGCGTGCACGCGATCCGCGGGTACTTGACCCCCGAGGTCGCCGCGCAGTTCCTGCTGATCATGGACGCGCTCCTCAACCCCAAAGGTGACGGGCCGCCTATGCCGGGGGTGCACTTCGCCCCCAGCGACGATGCCGACGCAGATCCTTCAGACGCTCGCGCGGATGACGACTCCGACTCCGGCTCCGGCTCCGGTGCTGACGCTGATGCGGACGCCGAGGGCGCTGATCCGTTCAACTCAGATCCGCGGTGCGTGATCGATGACCGCACTGCGGCCCAGAAGCGTCATGACGCTCTCGCGGCGGTGGTGGTGATCGCTGCCCGTCACAAAGACATGCCCACTCTCGGTGGGGCATCACCGGTCCTCGTCGTCAACGTCGACGCCCACGACCTCGCCTCCCACGCCGCCCACGCCGCGGGCTCAGCCTTCGGACCCGGCGCCACGTTCAGGTCCGGCACCGCCGGGGCTGGTGTCGGTGTCGGGGCGAGCGGCAACACGGGGTGGGCGACGATCCCCGGATCCGGTGCCCACGTCCCCGTCTCGGTCGCCGCGCAGGTCGCGTGCGCGGGGGCGATCCAACGGGTCCTGTTCGACGAGGGACGCATCATCGGGATCACGACCACCGACCGGGTGTTCACCGTGCATCAACGGCGGGCGATCATCGCCCGCGACAAGGAATGCCTGATCCCCGGATGCCACGTGCCCGCGTCATGGTGCGAGATCCACCACGTCACCGAACACGCCCACGGCGGCCCGACCCATACCGACAACGGTGTCCCGTTGTGCTGGTGGCACCACCGCAACCTCAGCACCTCCGGGTGGGAGATCCGCATGAACCACGGCATCCCCCAGGTCCGCGGACCACGATGGTGGGACCCCGAACAACGATGGCGAACACCGCGACTCAGCATGAA
>NZ_JAGGPD010000004.1 GCF_018613995.1 Microbacterium sp. ISL-103
TCACGAGGTTGTCGTCATTCGCAGCCATGGGGCCACTGTACGACGGGGCGTCGCCCTCGTTCCGAAGGAGATCTCGCGCACCGAAGGACTTCTTCGCGGCATCCGTCCTTCTGAGCGTGCGATCTCCTTCGTCGCGCGAGGCGGCACGAGTGATCTCACCCGGCAGGCGCGGAGCCCAACCCTGTGACGAGACGCGAGAGTCAGTCGATGACGGGGGCGATCTCCGACCACACGACACGCTCGTTCGTCGACGGCGCCACCGGGATGCGGCCGGCGCCGTCGGGTTCGGGGATCGCGGCGAGCAGAGCCTGGGTGTACGGATGCTGCGGTGCAGACCACACGCGGTCGGTGGCACCCGCTTCGAGCACCCGCCCCGCGAACATCACCAGGGTGCGGTCGGCGATGCGGCGGACCACCGCGAGGTCGTGCGAGATGAACAGCATTCCCGCACCGGACTCGGCGACGAGATCGCGCATGAGGCCCGCGACGCTGGTCTGCGTCGATGCGTCCAGCGCCGAGATCGGCTCATCGGCGACGAGCAGCGACGGCCGCGCGGCGAGCGCCCGCGCGATCGCGAGGCGCTGCTTCTGGCCACCTGAGAACTGATGCGGGAAGCGCGTGGCGACCTCGGTCGGAAGCCCGACGCGTTCGAGCCACTCTTCAACCGTCGACCCTTCGGCCCCGCGAGCACGCGCCGTGGCGATGCCGTCGGCGATCTGGTCGCCCACTCGGCGACGGGGGTTCAACGAGGTCGACGGATCCTGGAACACCATCTGGATGCCGGTGAGGTTCACGTTCCGACGGCGGATGCCGAGCGGAGTCACGGGTGCATCGCGGAATCGCACCTCGCCGCCTGCCAGCTTCTCGATGCCCACGACAGCACGGGCGAGGCTGGATTTGCCGCTGCCGGACTCGCCGACAAGCGCCACGGTCTCTCCGGGAGCGACGGTGAACGAGACGTCGTCGACCGCGATCACCGGCGGGCTGCCGGGGTAGCGCACGACCACGCCCTGCGCATCGAGAACGGCGATCTCACTCATCTCGAGCCTCCTCAGCGGCATCGGCCAGCTCGGCATCCGACAGCACCGGATCGAGCAGCGCGGGATCCGCGTCGACGCTCGCGATCTTCGACCCCGGCAGTGCAGCCAGCAGCGTGCGGGTGTACTCGTGCTGCGGGTCGCGGAACAGCGTCGCGCGGTCGGCCCGCTCGACGATCCGCCCGTTCTTCATCACCGCGACCTCGTCGGCGATGGCGCTCATGACACCCAGGTCGTGGGTGACCAGCAGCACCGCGAGGTTGCGGTCGGTCGCGAGGTCGCGCAGCAGCCGCAGGATGCCGGCCTGCACCGTGACGTCGAGCGCGGTGGTCGGCTCATCGGCCAGCAGCACCTCGGGGTCGCACGCGAGAGCGCAGGCGATCGCGATGCGCTGTCGCTGTCCGCCCGAGAACTGGTGCGGGTAGCGCTTGAGCGCAGCATCCGGATTCGGCACCTGCACCGTCTCGAGCAGCTCGACGGCCCGGGCCTTCGCGGCCTCGCCGCGCAGGCCGAGGTGCACGCGCATGTGGTCGGTGAGCTGTCGGCCGATCGGCAGCTGCGGGTGCAGCGACGCAGACGGATCCTGGAAGATCATCGCGATGCGCTTGCCCCGGATGCGGTTGAGGGCCCGCCGACGCATGCCGACCAGCTCCTGCCCCGCGAGCGTGATCGAACCGCCGGTGCGCGCCTGCCTGGGCAGCAGCCCCAGCACGGCGAGCGAGGTGAGCGTCTTGCCGGATCCGGATTCCCCGGCGAGGCCGTGGATGCGCCCGGCCTCGAGGTCGAGCGAGATGCCATGGACGAGCGGACGCCCGATGTCGATCGTCAGGTCGCGGATGCTCAACGCAGTCATGCTGCCGCTCCCTTCGCGGAGGCGACGTGGTCTGCCTGCTTCTCGTGCGTGACCTCGGCCGTCGGGTCGAGGATGTCGCGCATCGCGTCGCCCAGGAAGTTGAAGGCGAGCACCACGGTCAGGATCGCAAGACCCGGGAACACCCCGAGCCACCACGCGTCGAAGTTCTGCATGGCCGCCGAGATCATGGATCCCCACTCGGCCGTCGGCGGCTGCGCGCCGAGCCCCAGGAAGGAGAGGCCCGAGAGCAGCAGGATCGCAGCGCCGATGTCGAGGGTCGCGAGCACCAGCACGGGGCCGGCGATGTTCGGCAGGATGTCGATGAAGAGCGTCCGCAACGGTGAGTGGCCGAGCAGTCGACCCGCGATCACATAGTTCTGCCCGCGGAGCCCGAGCACGATGCTGCGGGTCACTCGCGAGTACTGCGGCCACGACACGACGATCGCCGCGATCACCGCGTTGAACAGCGACGGGCCGAGGGATGCCGCCACCACCATCGCGAGGATGACCGTGGGGAAAGCCATGAACAGGTCGGTGATGCGCATCAGGGTCTCATCGACCCAGCCGCCGAAGTAGCCGGCGACGGCCCCGACCACGGTGCCGATGATCATCGCGGCGATCACGAGCATGAGCGCGAGCGGAAGGCTCACGGTCGCACCCGTCATCAGACGCGAGAAGATGTCGCGGCCGTTGCCGTCGGTGCCGAGCAGCGTGTCGATGCCGGGCGCCTGCAGACGCGGCAGCACCTGGGCGTTGGGGCCGTACGGCACCCACCACTGGGCGGTGAAGGCGACGATGATCCACGCTCCGGCGATCACGGTGCCGATCACGCCGAGGGGTGTGCGCCAGGCACGCGGCCAGCGGAAGCGGAACCGCCAGGGGCCGGATGCCGAGTCGATGCGGCTCATGCGATCCTCACTCTCGGGTCGAGGACGCCGTAGAGCAGATCGACGACGAAGTTGATGAGGAGGTAGATGAACCCGACGACGAGGCCGACGCCCATGATGCCCGGGAGGTCGAGGTTGGCCGCCGAGTTGTAGGCGTAGGTGCCCAAGCCCGGCCATGCGAACACCGACTCGACGAGCACGGTGCCCGAGAGCAGCGAGCCGAAGGCCACGCCGACCACGGTGAGGATCGGCAGCGACGCTCCGCGCAGCACGTAGTCGAGGATCACGCGCAGCGCAGGAAGGCCCTTGGCGCGGGCCGCACGAACGTAGTCGCTGCCGAGCACCTCGAGCACTGACGTGCGGATGAAGCGGGTGAGCAGGCCGATCGTCACGAGCGACAGCACCATCACCGGCAGTGCCAGGTGGGCGAGGGCGTCGGCGAATCCCACACCGTCTCCGTTGAGCAGGTAATCGACCGTGTAGAGCCCGGTGATGCGGGGCGGCGGGGTGATCGAGGGCGAGATGCGGCCGGAGCCCGGCGCGATCCGCAGCTCGAGGAAGAACACGTAGAAGCTGACGAGTGCGAGCCAGAACGTCGGGACGCTCAGGCCGATCAGCGTCACGATGCGGATCACCTGATCGGTGACGAGTCCGCGGCGGTAGGCGGCCAGCGTGCCGAGCACGACGCTGACCGCGAGGCGGAGGATGATGGCGCCGATCGCGATCTCGATCGTCGCCGGCACGGCGGTGGCGAGGTCGCTGGTGACCGGTCGCCCGGTCACCAGCGACGTGCCGAGGTCTCCGCGCAGCAGGTTCCCCATGTAGATGAAGTACTGCACGAAGAGAGGCTGATCGAGGCCCTGCGCCTTGATGAACGCCGCGCGCGTCTCGGGGTTCTGAGATGCGCCTTCACCCAGCGCCGCCGACACGGGGTCACCGGGCACGAGGTTCGTCAGCGCGAAGGTCACGATCGTGACCCCCACGAGCAGGAGCAGCGAAGTGCCGATCCGGCGCAGCAGGTATCCGACGAGCGGCGACCTGCGACGCTGTGCTTGCCGTCGCACGGCCACCGTCGTCATGAGTCAGCGCCGCTCAGCCGGCAGGCGTGATCTCGGCGATGTCCATCTCCCACACCGAGTTGTACACGGCACCGGAGACGGCATCCGCCGTGGCGATGTTGCGGCCGGGGACGATCAGCGGCACGAAGGGTCCCTCTTCCTGCATCGCCTCGGCGAACGAGGTGAAGGCTGCGCTGCGCTGAGCCTCGTCGGTCGCGGCGGCAGCACCGGCTGCGATGCCCGCGATCTCGGGGTTGGCCTCAGCCGCCCAGCCGGCGCGCAGGCCGACCTTCAGACCCGGAGCGAACGGAAGGAAGTTCGCGGAGTCGGCGTAATCAGGGCCCCAGAACCACAGGCCGAAGCCCTCGGTGCCGTTGACGTACGCGTCGAGCTCGGTGGCGAAGGGGGCGGGCGCGAGTTCGACGGCGATGCCGGCATCCTCGAGCTGTGCCTGGATGCGCTCGGCGAGCGGGGTGAACTCCACGCCGCCGACCGGGTAGTCGTTCGGGAACTGCAGCTTCAGAGTCTGACCCGTGTAGCCGGCCTCGGCGAGCGCGGCCTCGGCCTTGTCGAGATCCTGCTCGACACCGGTGTCGAGGGCTCCCTCGAATCCGGGCGGGATGACTCCGGTCGCCTGCACGGCGCCGGCACCGGCGAGTTCGAGCAGTGCGTCGTAGTCGAGCGCGTAGCGGATCGCCTCGGCGATCTTGACGTTCGCGAGGTCGCCCGCGACGGCCTCCGACTGGTTGAGCAGCAGGAAGATGGTCTGGCCGGACGGCACCGACTCGACGTTCAGTCCGTCGCCGAGGCCCGAGACCTGGTCGCCGTTGAGGTCCATCGCGACCATCGAGTCGCCGCCCTTGAGGTTCGCGAGCTGGGTCGCGCTCTCCGAGACGTTGCGCACGACGACGCGGCCATAGGCCGCCTCTTCATCGCCGTTGTACTCGTCGCTCTTGGTCAGCACGACCTGCGACGAGAGGTCGAGCGTGTCGAGCACGAACGGGCCGGAGCCTGCCGAGGTGCCGTCGAGGAACTCCTGCGCGGTGTCGGCGCCGTCGGTGGTTCCGCCGTTCTCGATGACGACGTCGGAGTTGACGATGCCGAGCGCGGGGTTCGCGAGGATCGCGGGCAGCTGCAGCAGCGGGGTCTCGGAGGTGATCGAGATCGTCTTCTCGTCGACCTCGGTGATCGTGAGGCCGCCGAGCAGGAAGTTCGGCTTGGCGTCGGTCATTCCCTGGATGCGCTGCAGGGTGAAGACGACGTCCTTCGCCTCGATCGGCGTGCCGTCGGAGAAGACGCGGTCGCCCTCGAGCGTGAAGGTGAACTCGGTCGCCTCGTCGTTCTGCTCCCACGACGCGAGGCCGGGCACCGGGGTCGACACATCCGACCCCTCGAAGTCGACGAGGGTCTCGTACAGAGCCTTCGCGATCATGTTGCCGGTCGGGTCGTAGGTGTGACCGGGGTCGGCGGTCTCGATCGAGAACGCGGTGTCGATGACGAGCGAGTCGGAGCCTGCGGACTCTCCGCCGTTGTTCGCCGAGTTGCCACCGGAGCAACCTGCGAGAGCGAAGAGCGCGACGGCTCCGATCGCGATGACGGACGTGCTGCGACGTGACGACATGTGGGCCTCCAAGGGCGAGGAGTTCATCGGGTGCGGTCGACGCCGGGTGGACGACCGGTGATCAGATTCGCATTGTATGGGACTATGTGTCCAGCAAGATTGCAGACGCCATCACAGTCTGTCCAAGACCCCGCCCGTGAGGAGCATTGTGTCCACCAAGAGCGACGAAGCTGCGAAGCAATCTGGACGAAGTGCCGCCCCATTGGACGACATCGGATACAGAATCCTCGAGACCCTGCGTGATAACGGTCGCATCTCGATCGCCGCACTGGCCGAGACCGTGGGGATCTCCCGCGCCAATGCCTACACCCGGGTCGAGACGCTGATGCAGGACGGCGTGATCACAGGATTCAGCGCACGGGTCGATCAGTCCAAGGCCGGACTCTCGATCGGCGCTCTCGTCTTCGTCACCGTGCACCCGCAGGCCTGGGGGTCGTTCCGCGAGAGCGTGCTCGAGATGCCCGACGTCGAATGGTGCGCCATCACGACAGGCGAGCATGATGCGATGCTGCTGATCCGCGCGGTCGACGTCAGCGGCGTGCACGAGTTCACGACGGGCGTCGTCGCGCAGTTGCCCGAGGTGCGCACGGTCGTCAGCGTGGTCGTGCTCGACGAGGTGATCCGCCGCTCGTTCCTGCTGCCGAGCGATCTGCCCGAGCGAGACCTCGCGACGCCGCTGGGCATGACGCGCTGGACGCCCGCGACGCCGGGTCGCGACATCCTTCCGCCGCGCTGATCAGGCCGCAGCGACCTCTTCGCAGACGCTGAGCTGCGGCAGATCGTGCATCTCGTAGTGCTCGACGAGCCGGATGCGGCCGTCGTCGGTGCGCTCGAGCTCGCTCTCGCCGTTTCCGGTCACCACGGTGCCGTCGGACACGAGCACGTGTACGAACGAGACCCAGATGGTGTCTCCGGTGCGGGTGCCGACGAACCGGCCGAAGGTCACGGTGTCACCCGAGTAGTCGCCCCAGATCGCGCCGTCCTTCTCCCAGTAGACGAACTCGCTGGGCGTTTCGGCATCGACCACCGAGGTGGTCGATGAGACCATCCGGAACCGGCGGCCGTCGAGGGAGGGGATGGTTGCAGTCGAGGTCACCCTCCGATTATGGAGGGCGATTCGGCAGCTGATCCGCCGCGTCGTCAACCGTCTGGATCGAGCGGTTCTCCGGCGGGCCGAGTGAGACGAATCCCCCACGGACAGCCGCCCTGCGACCCGATTCGTCTGACCGCGAGTTCAGGCGCAGTCGCCGCCGTCCCGCCGCGTCCTCGGGCGAAGCGGGGGGCCGCAGGTACCGTGGGTCGCATGCACTGGACGCCTGACACCTCGGCCGGAGACTGGCTGCGCGAGCGGCTCGATGACCCCTGGAACTCCACGATGCACGCGGTGGTGCCGCACGGGTTCCCGGCCTACGCGCGCATCCTGCATCCTGCGATCGTCCGCTCACTCCCCGACCGCTCGGTGCCGACGCACGACGAGTACGACACGATGACGGAGGCTGCGCGCCAGGAGATCTTCGATCAGTTCGTCGATGCGCCGGCGACCTGGGCCGAGACGTCATCCGCCTTCGGCACGACCCTGCACCCGCTGGCGCAGTGGCAGCGCATCGTGCGGACCCCGACAGACGGCGACTGGCGCGCGCGGATCTCCCCCGACGGGCGCGAGTTCACCGCCCCGATCGAGGGCGAGCTCGCTCCTGAGCTGCTGGCGGTCATCGCCACGCATCTCGTCGCTCACACCACGACTCCGGATGCCGGTTACGCGGCGCTCTGGGAAGGGCGGGGCGGACTGGTCGGTCATATGGGGCACGGCCCGTCGCGCGCGTTCCTGACATTCAGCGACGACCCGGATCACCAGGCCCTGCTCGATCGCAGCATCCGCGATCCTCTCAACAACGCGTTCCGCACGCAGACGTGGCAGGAGGGCATCCTGTCGCGGGAGATCTCCGAGGGGCCGAGGTTCCGGCTGCCGAACCGCGACCACGTGCTCTTCCACGGTGCGATCAGCGACTTCGCGCGGGAGGACTGGATCCTCGGCGCACCGTGGCGCGATACACCTGCCGAGCAGCACGGCTTCACTCCGTCGGCGCAGAGTCCGACGATCCTGTGGCCCGACGACCACTCGTGGGCGATGGTGAGCGAGATCGACTACGACTCGACCATCGTCGCGGGCTCCCCCGCTCTGGTGGCGGCGCTCTGCGCCGACGAACGACTCGAGGCGTTCGCGATCCGCGAGAATGCGGACCTCACCTGGGATGCCGATGAGGTGAACCGATGACGATGCCGCAGGCCGGCCCCGCCTTCGACGCCGCGCCCCTCACCGATCCGGTGGATCCGAAGGCGGTCGGCGCATTCGCCGCCGAGCTGCGAGCCCGAGGGGCGTCTGAGACGTCGGTCTCGTCGATCATCGGCATCGTCGTGCTGGTGCTCATGGGCGTGATCGGCATCCCGATCCTCGTCACGACCATCGTCGGCATGGTCCGCACGCCCGGCGGTTCGGGGGCGGCCGCCATCGGCCTGCTCGTCTTCGGCGGCATCGCCGTGATCGGTGCGGTCAGCGGCGTCATCGGATGGCGACGTGCGCGGGTCACCCGCTATCGGCTCAATCGCTTCGCGCAGGCGAACGGTATGTCGTACGAGGGCAAGGTCACCGCCCCCGCGCTTCCGGGCATGATCTTCAGCCTCGGCAACGCGCGCATGTCGACCGACCTCGTTCGCGGCACGAGACCGCGCTTCGTCGAGTTCGGCAACTACCAGTACACGGTGCGCAGGGGGAAGAGCTCGACGACCTACCGATGGGGCTACGTCGCGGTGAAGCTCGACGTGCCGCTGCCCAACATCGTGCTCGACGCCAAGGGCAACAACGGGTTCGGCTCGAACCTGCCGGCGTCGTTCCAGAAAGAGCAGCGGCTGTCGCTGGAGGGAGACTTCGACCAGTACTTCACCCTGTACTGCCCCGAGGGCTACGAGCGCGACGCCCTCTACCTGTTCACGCCCGACATCATGGCCCGCTTCATCGACAACGCCGCCGAGCTCGATGTCGAGATCGTCGACGACTGGGTGTTCCTCTACACCCAGCGCAGGGTGTCGACGCTCGACCCGGCCACGTGGGCATGGCTGTTCGGCGCCGTCGGCGCGCTGATCACGAAGTTCGACCAGTGGGCCCGCTGGCGCGACGAGCGCCTGCTGCTAGAGAACCCGGCGGGTGCGACGGCATCCGCCGCTCCGACGGCTGCGCCTCAGGACGCGACAGGACGTCTGCCCTTCGCCCCGCCGGCGGGGCTCCTCGCGCCGCCACCCGGGGTCGCTCACGAGGGGCGTCGACTCAAGCGCAGCTTCCCGTGGGTGCCGGTCGTGTTCCTGATCGGCTTCGCGGTCTTCTGGTTCTGGTCCAGGTCGTTCTGAGAACGGGCCCGAGGAGAGTGTGGGGGTGGGTGCTGACTGGGGACCAGCTGCCCACCCCATCCCCCCTCGGGATCAGAGAGAAATGTGACTTCCTCTCCGCAGGACGGTCGAACCGTCCACAACGCGCGGGTCAGCTGGGGACTGACGGCTCTGCGCGTATATGAGTAATGGTATACCGGCATACGTTGCATCCCATTGCGCCGGAGAGACTCGACCGAACCCGTCGAATCCCGCGATTCCATGCACGAAATGCGGGGTTTCCGGTTCGTTCCGGCCCGTCTTTCGTGCATGGCCGACAGATCTCGCTCGCGGCCATTACCCCGAGTGACGGCCACGGCCCCACCCTCTTCTGCATGCAAGAGAATGGAAGGCGATGTCTGAACGCGAAGATCACACCCACTGGCAGGCCGAGCGCCGTGCCTCCGTCACGTCTGCGACCGGCAACCTCGCCCTGATCGAGACCCGCTGGACGGGCGGTCTGCCCGACCTGGATGCCGAGCAGGACGCCGCACCCGACACGGTCACCGTGACGCGGATCCAGCGCACGAACATCGAGACCGGCGAGGCCGAGCACGGACTGCGGCTGTGGGATGCGGCTGCCCCCGCGATCCGCGCCTTCGACCGCATCGACACCTACGACTACGACCCCGCGTGGGTTCTCGAAGGACACTTCACCCCGGTGTCGGGCGATCGCCGCGTCTCGTTCGAGCACATCCGCGACAACGGCGGCTCGCGCGACCTCGTCGTTCCGGGCGACATCCGTCTCACACTCGACGGCCGCGAGTACGACCTCGCCGCGTTCGACGACGGCGGCACGCTGCTGCTCGTGTTCGGTGACGAGACGAACGGCTCCGAGACCTACGGGTCGGGTCGATTCCTCTTCGTCGAGCTGCGTGACGACGAGGGCACCGTGGTGCTCGACTTCAACCGCGCGTTCGTGCCGCCCTGCGGCTTCAGCGCCCAGTACAACTGCCCGCTGCCGCCGGCATCCAACCGCTTCCCCCTGCCTATCCGAGCAGGCGAGAAGGACGTCGTCTTCCGCGACGGCTTCGACATCTACGCGGCCTGACGCCGCACACCCTCACCCTGGGAGCACTCATGAGAAGAACCCGAATCCTCGGCGCGCTCGGCGCCGTCGCGACGCTCGCCCTCGTGGCGGGCTGCGCCTCGGGCGCGACCGACGACGCCTCGAGCGAAGACGCCACGATCTACATCGGCTCGCTGTATGAGCCGACCAACCTCAGCAACACCCAGGGCGGTGGCCAGGGCGTGACCGAGGCCCTGACCGGCAACGTCTACGAGGGCCTCTACCGGTTGACCGACGACGGCGAGGTCGAGCCCCTTCTCGCCGAAGACGCTCAGGTGTCGGACGACGGACTCACCTACACGATCACGCTGCGCGACGACGTGACCTTCCACTCGGGCGACCCCCTGACCTCCGCCG
>NZ_JAGGPD010000164.1 GCF_018613995.1 Microbacterium sp. ISL-103
GGCTGAGCGGCGCCGAGGACGCGATCCCCTTCGACCGGCTCGACATGGTCGCGCGCGCCGAGGAACTCGCCGTTCCGATCCTGATCCTGCACAGCGACGATGACGGATTCGTGCCCGCCGATGCGTCACACGCCCTGCAGCAGGCGCGCCCCGACCTCGTGACGATGCCGCCGTTCTCGGGGGCCCGCCACACGAAGCTGTGGAACTACGACCAGGCGGCGTGGAGCGATGCGATCACGGGGTGGCTCGACGCGCAGGGATTCAGCGCTTCTGCCTGACCTGCTTCTTGGCACGCATGAGCATTCCGGTCATCCCGCCGACCCGCNNNNTCGTCGGGGATCGCCAGCACCTCGTCGGGAGTCAGCCCGGTGATGCCCTGCACGAGGATGCTCGCGAACCCGCGGGTCGTCGGCGCCTCCGGCGGAGCGGTCGCGTGCATGGTGACCATGCCGTCGTCGACCTCGACGTAGATGTACACGGGCGACTGGCACTCCGCGACGCGTTCGCACATCTCGGGATGGTTCGCGACCTCGTCCGAGACCTCGGGCAGCTCGTCGGAGAACTCGAGGAGCAGCAGCAGACGCTCGGCCTCTGCGGTCTCGAGGAAGGCGTCGCGGATCTCGGCGAGAGTGTCAGGAACGTGCGAGGTGCTCATTCCTGACATTCTCACACGATCAGAGGGATCCGGGCTCGGAGCCCGTGACGATCGGCACCCGCACCGCGCTGCCCCACTCGGTCCACGAGCCGTCGTAGTTGCGCACGTCGTCGAAACCGAGCAGGTGCTTCAGCACGAACCAGGTGTGGCTGGATCGCTCGCCGATGCGGCAGTAAGCCACGACCTGATCGCCATCCTGCAGCCCGGCGCCCTCTCGATAGATGGCGTCGAGCTCGGCGCGCGACCGGAATCCGCCGTCGTCGGCGACGGCCTTCGCCCACGGCACGCTCTGCGCGGTGGGGATGTGTCCCGCGCGCAGCGTTCCCTCTTCGGGGTAGGCGGGAGCGGTGGTGCGCTCTCCGCTGTACTCCTCGGGGGAGCGCACGTCGATCAGCGGGCTGCCGATGTGGGCGAGCACGTCTTCCTTGTAGGCGCGGATGACGGAGTCGTCGCGCTCGACGATCGGATACTCCGTCGGCGTGATCGTCGGGGCATCCCGGGTGATCTCGCGCCCCTCGGCGATCCAGCGGTCGCGGCCGCCGTCGAGGAGTCGCACGTCTTCGTGGCCGAACAGCGAGAACACCCACAGGGCGTAGGCGGCCCACCAGTTGTTCTTGTCTCCGTAGATCACGACGGTGTCGTCTCGCGAGATGCCCTTGGCGCTCAGCAGCTTCGCGAAGCCCTCGCCGTCGACGTAGTCGCGCACGACCGGATCGTTGAGCTCGGTGTGCCAGTCGACCTTCACGGCCCCCGGGATGTGGCCGGTCTCGTACAGCAGCACGTCCTCGTCGGATTCGACCACGACCAGACCCGGCGTGCCGAGGCGCTCAGCGAGCCACTCGGTGGTGACCAGGCGGCCGGGCTCGGCGTACTCGGCGAACTTGGGTGAGGGGGGGTCGAACTCGATGGCCACAGGGATCTCCTCAGACGGTGAGCGGCGATGGTGCTGGTGTGTGACGGCGTAATGTGGAGCCGATACTTCGACGATAGATCCACGCCAGGCGCCCTGCACCCGATTCGTAAGACTTCGACACAGGTGCGCCCCCGACACAGGACCGTGATGACCGACACGCCCAGCCGCACGGGCATCGTGCACCTGACCGATCGCCAGCCGACCGTCACCGGTCCCGAGATGCTCGCGAGCCTCGTGCCCCCGCCGCAGTTCGACGGGGCCACGTTCGAGAGCTACCGGGCAGATGCGGCGTACCCGTCGCAGGAAGAGGCGAAAGAGACTCTCATCCGCTTCGCGGGGCGAGGTGCGCCGGTCAAGCGGGGCGGATTCTTCAGCCGCGCGAAGAAGGAGCCCGAGGTCAAGCCGGGTGTCTATCTCGACGGTGGCTTCGGCGTCGGCAAGACCCACCTGCTCGCGTCGATCTATCACGCGATGCCCGCACGACGGAAGTACTTCGGCTCGTTCATCGAGTACACGGCGCTCGTCGGAGCCCTGGGGTACAAGAACACGGTCGACCTGCTCAAGGGTGCGGATCTGCTCTGCATCGATGAGTTCGAGCTCGACGACCCGGGCGACACCATGGTGATGACCCGCCTGATCGGTGAGCTCGTCCCGACGGGCACCAAGCTCGCGGCGACGTCGAACACGCCGCCGAACGCCCTCGGTGAGGGACGCTTCGCCGCTCAGGACTTCCTGCGCGAGATCCATGCGATGTCCGACAGCTTCCAGACGATCCGCATCGACGGCGTCGACTTCCGCCAGCGAGCGCTCGACGGCCATGCGGTCGTCAGCGATGAAGACATCTATGCACGAGCGATCGACGAAGGGGAAGAGCGCGGCACCGCATCCGATGACTCCTTCGGTGAAGTGATCCGTCACCTGGCACGTGTGCACCCGTCGCGTTACCTTCGGGTCATCTCGGGTCTCGACCTCGTCGGCCTCCGTGATGTCCATGTGCTGACCGACCAGTCCGAGGCGCTGCGGTTCGTCGCCTTCGTCGACCGCGTCTACGACGCGCAGATCCCGGTCGTCGCCACGGGTGTGAGCCTCGACCAGGTGTTCGCCGAAGAGATGCTGGGCGGCGGTTACCGCAAGAAGTACCTGCGCGCTATCTCCAGACTCAATGCACTTACACACGCGGATCGCAGTGTCGCGTAACGCGATGTTCACACGAGAGCCGTCTCTGTAACGCCACCGCAACAAACTTCACGCATTCCGGAAATCGGGCCTCGTCACACTGAAGCTCTCAGTTTCCCGAATGTGAGGTTTGACTATGGATGCTCCAGGCAACATCTCCTGGGCGATCACCGCGACCGCCCTCGTACTGCTCATGACGCCTGGCGTCGCCTTCTTCTATGGCGGCCTCGTGAAGGCCAAGAGCGTCGTCAGCATGATGATGATGAGCTTCGGCTCGATCGGACTCGTGGCCGTGCTCTGGATCCTCTTCGGATTCTCGATGAGCGCCGTCGACAGCCCGACCGCCTTCGCCGGCAACCCCTTCGCCGACATCGGCCTCTCGAGCCTCGCGGCCGGTGAGGGATCGAACGTCGCACTTCTCGGAGTCGCGTACGGCGCGACCTTCGCGATCATCACCGTCGCGCTCATCTCCGGCGCCATCGCCGACCGTGCGAAGTTCGGCAGCTGGCTGATCTTCGCCGGTGTGTTCGCGACCGTCGGATACTTCCCCGTCGCCGCGTGGGTCTGGGGCGGTGGCTGGATCATGAACCTCGGCACCACGCTCTTCGGCGAAGACAGCGGGATCGGCGTGATCGACTACGCCGGCGGTACCGCGGTGCACATCAACGCCGGTGCAGCTGCTCTGGCACTCGCCATCGTCCTCGGCAAGCGCATCGGCTTCCAGAAGGGCATCCTCAAGCCGCACAACGTGCCGCTGACGCTTCTCGGTGCCGCTCTGCTGTGGTTCGGCTGGTTCGGCTT
>NZ_JAGGPD010000165.1 GCF_018613995.1 Microbacterium sp. ISL-103
AGGATCGAGCCGGTGATCGCGAGTGCGGCGATCACGACGAGCAGGACGAGCAGGGTGATGAACGCCCACTGCGGGAACTGCGCAGTGACGCCCTGCTCTTCGAGGAGCCCGGTGTCGGGGTCGCGCACCAGGGTGCCGTCATCGCCGACGTACTCGCGCTGACGCAGGAGCCAGAAGATCGAGACGGCTTCGGTCGCGATCGCGATGGCCCAGAGTGCGACCGCTGTCCAGCGGAATGCGGTCGCCCTCGACTTCGCGGCCGCGGTGGGCTTCCATCCGGCTGCGGGTTCATCTCCCGCTGCGCTCGGGGTGCTCGGCTCGACGTTCTTGTTCTGCTCGGCCACGGTGATCCTTCCCGGCGGGCGGGCCCCTCTGGCCCAGATGCCACCGAGCCTAGTGGACCGTGTGTTCTACGCTGGGGACATGACTTCCGATTCCGACGACGCCCTCAACTGGGACGGCGACGAGGGTGATTCTCCGACGAGACCCGCGTCGAAGGGCTCTGTTCCGCCGGCGTCACCGGACCCAGTGCCCGATTCGAGCGACCCCGCCCTTCCGGACGGATGGAACGCGGTGGGCAAGGGCAGCGACGCCGTCGGTCGATTCGAGGCCGAGGCGCCGGGGGAGGAGAGAGAGCCGCTGAGCACGGCGATGCTGCTGACCCTCGGGGTCGTCGGAGGCATCTACCTGCTCTACAGCGTCGGGTGGGTCGTCGGCGGTCTGCGTCTCAAGCCGCTCGCGAACCTGATCGTGGACGACGCGATGTACGTGCCGTGGTTCGTCCTCGCGGTCGCGGCGCCGGCGCTCTGGTTCCTCGCGGTGTGGGTGCTCACTCGTGCCCGGGCGAGCTGGATCCGCATCGGACTCCTGCTCGTCGGAGTGGTGCTGCTGGTGCCCTGGCCCTTCGTCACGGTGGGAGTGATCGGATCATGACCGAAACGCAGGCTGTGTCACCGACGTCGTCGGGATCCCCTCGCTGGCTCAGCGGACTCGTGCTCGGACTCGCGGGTCTCCTCTACGCCTACGCGATCTGGAACGCGATCGCCCACCTCGTCTCGATGGCGCAGAGCGGGCTCACCGGCATCGGATGGGTGACCCTCGTCTTCGGGGTCGTCTTCCCGGCGATCGTGTTCGTCTTCGCGTACGCGATCGGAAGACGTCGTGGTGCGGGTGAACTGGCGCTGGTGCTGCTCGCCGGGCTCGGCATCGTGGCGGTGTTCTGGCTGAGTCTGATCGGCTACAGCATTCTCAACATGTCGGATCTGGTGACCGTCGCACCCTGAACCCGGCGTCACACGGCACGGAGCAGCGGGAGCGCTCGGGTACAGTTGAAGTGATCGCGCCCCCACGGTGTGCGGCGCATCGGCCCCCTGTCGCGCTGCCCCGAAGGATCCCTGTGCCGAAGCCCGTCGTGCTCATCGCTGAAGTTCTCTCTCCCGCCACGACCGAGGCCCTCGGCCCCGACTTCGACGTTCGCACCGTCGACGGCACCGATCGGGAGGCGCTCTTCGCGTCGCTCGCGGATGCCGACGCCGTGCTGATCCGCTCGGCGACGCACATCGACGAAGAGGCGCTCACGCACGCGCCGAAGCTGAAGGTCGTCGCCCGCGCGGGTGTCGGGCTCGACAACGTCGACATCAAGGCGGCCACCACCGCCGGTGTCATGGTCGTGAACGCGCCGACATCGAACATCGTCTCCGCGGCAGAGCTCACGGTCGGGCACATCCTCAGCCTCGCGCGCCGCATTCCCGCAGCCCACGCGTCTCTCTCGGCCGGACAGTGGAAGCGCAGCCCGTTCACCGGTGCCGAGCTCTTCGAGAAGACCGTCGGCATCGTGGGCCTCCGCCGCATCGGCGCGCTCGTCGCCGCGCGTCTCGCCGCGTTCGACATGCGCGTCGTCGCGTACGACCCCTACGTCACCTCGGCGCGCGCCCAGCAGCTCGGTGTGCAGCTCCTGTCGCTCGACGAGCTCGTCGCCGAAGCCGACTTCCTCACGATCCACATGCCCAAGACCCCCGAGACGACCGGCATGATCGGCGCCGAGCAGTTCGCGGCCATGAAGCCGACCGCGTTCGTCGTGAACGTCGCCCGTGGTGGACTGATCGATGAAGAGGCGCTGCATGCAGCCCGCGTCGCAGGTGAGATCGCCGGAGCAGGTCTCGATGTCTTCACGTCCGAGCCGCCGGCCGAGGGCGGCACTGCCCGTCCGCTGCTCGACCTGCCGAACGTCGTCGTCACCCCGCACCTCGGTGCCAGCACCGAAGAGGCACAGGAGAAGGCCGGTGTGTCGGTCGCACGCTCGGTGCGTCTCGCCCTCGGCGGAGACCTCGTCCCCGACGCGGTCAACGTCGCCGGTGGTGTCATCGATCCGTACGTGCGTCCGGGCATCTCTCTGGTCGAGAAGCTCGGTCAGATCTTCGCAGCCCTCTCGACCTCGCCGCTCACGAGCCTCGACGTCGAGGTGCACGGCGAGCTGAACGACTACGACGTGAGCGTGCTCAAGCTCGCGGCGCTGAAGGGCGTCTTCACGAACATCGTCAGCGAGACGGTCTCGTACGTCAACGCTCCGCTGCTGGCCGAACAGCGTGGCATCGCGGTGCGCCTGCTCAAGGATGACGTCAGCGACGAGTACCGCAACGTGATCACCCTGGCCGGAGCCCTCTCCGACGGCACGCAGCTCTCGGTGTCGGGCACCCTCACCGGTCCGAAGCAGTCCGAGAAGCTCGTCGCCATCAACGACCACGCTCTCGAGCTGCCCATCGAGAAGCACCACGTCGTGATGCTCTACACCGACCGCCCGGGCATCGTCGCGGTCTACGGTCAGAAGTTCGGCGAAGCCGGCATCAACATCGCCGGAATGCAGATCTCGCGTCTCGGCGCCGGCGACCAGGCGCTCAGCGTGCTCACCCTCGACTCACCGGTCTCCGACGACCTGCTCGATGATCTGCGCAGCGAGATCGACGCCGACCTGTTCCGTCAGATCGAGATCACCGAGATCTGATCGGATCCTCGCCGGGAGCGGGAGGGGTGGCCGAGAGGTCGCCCCTCCCGCTCTGTCGTGCGGTGCGCGTCACGGCGCGGTGGCGCGCAGGACGAGTGCGATCAGATCGGCGAGTCCGTCGCTGCGGGGTACGAGTCGCTCGGGTCCGTGCACGTCGAGCGAGTTGTTGAAGTAGAGTCCGTCGCTCAGGAGCATCACGAGGTCGAGGCTCGCCGCATCGCGCACGTGAGGGCGGATCGTGTCCTCCCACCGATCCCTGTTGTGACGCAGGGCCTCTGCAGCGGGCGCGGATCCGGCTTGCGCGAGGCGCGTCGCGGCGATCAGCACGCGGTCGAGGGCGTCGTCCTCCATGACCGACGTGCGCACGTAGTAGGCCACCGGGCCTTCGGCCGCTGCCGTCATCCGCTCGAGATCGAGAGTCGTCAGACGGTCCAGGCGCTCGATGAGCCCTGCCGCCAGGTCGTCCTTCGAGCCGAAGTGATAGAGCAGGCCACCCTTCGACACGCCGGCGGCCTTCGCGGTGGCGTCCAGGGTCGCTGCTCGTTCGCCGTCGTTGATGACGATGTTCTCGAAAGCGTCGAGAACACGTTCTCTGGCGAGGGGAGGTCGGGGCATCGAGGGTCCTCTGTTCGTCTCGCTTCACAGTAACGCGGGAGTATGACGATTCTGTTACTATACCATCTGGACGGTTTAGTAATGCGACCGTCGATGATCCTGAGAGGTGTTCCATGATTCGTACTGCGTCGATCCCGACGACAGAGACGGATGCTCCCCGCGTCGGAGCCCGTGGCTGGGCGGCGCTCGTCGTGCTCATGCTGCCGGTGCTGCTTGTGTCGGTGGACAACACGGTGCTGAGCTTCGCGCTGCCCGAGATCTCGATCGCACTGGCCCCCACGGGCGCCGAGCAGCTGTGGATCATCGACGTGTACCCGCTCGTGCTCGCCGGCCTGCTCGTCACGATGGGAACCCTCGGCGACCGCTTCGGACGCCGCAGGATGCTGCTGATCGGTGCCACGGGCTTCGCGGCCGTGTCGGCTCTCGCCGCGTTCGCGCCGACGGCCGGTCTGCTGATCGCCGCTCGCGCGCTGCTCGGTTTCTTCGGTGCGATGCTGATGCCGTCGACGCTGTCGCTGCTGCGCTCGATCTTCCAGAATCGCGACCAGCGTCGCCTCGCGATCGCGGTGTGGGCCTCGGCGTTCTCCGCGGGTTCGGCCCTCGGCCCGATCGTCGGCGGATTCCTGCTCGAGCACTTCGACTGGGGCTCGGTCTTCCTGATCGCCGTCCCCGTGCTCATCCCTCTGCTGATCGCGGCACCGCTGCTGGTGCCTGAGAGTCGCGATCCGAACCCCGGACGCATCGACATCGTCAGCATCGTCCTCTCGATGGCCGCGATGATCCCCGTCGTCTATGCGATCAAGTCGCTCGCCGTCGATGGCCCGAGCCTCACGGCCGGGGCGTGGGCTCTGCTCGGCGTGGTGATGGGCTACCTGTTCGTCCGTCGGCAGACGCGTGCCGAGGTGCCGATGCTCGACATGGCGCTGTTCCGCCGCGGCTCGTTCTCCGGTGCGATCCTGGTGAACCTGCTGAGCGTGGTCGCGCTGGTCGGATTCCTGTACTTCGTCTCGCAGCACCTGCAGCTGGTGCTCGGCCTCTCGCCGATGACCGCGGGGGCAGCACTCGTCCCCGGCATGGTCGCGATGATCGTCGCGGGGCTCTCGGTGGTGCCGATCTCGCGTCGAGTTCCCCCGCACATCATCGTCCCGGCGGGACTCGTCTTCTCGGTGGCGGGGTATCTGCTCGTCGCGTTCACGACGGTCGACCACGGCGTCGCACCCCTCATCCTCGCGTTCGTGGTGCTCGGCATCGGTATCGGCGGCGCCGAGACCATCTCGAACGAGCTCATCCTCTCGAGCGCTCCGGCGGAGAAGGCGGGAGCCGCGAGCGCGGTCTCGGAGACCGCGTACGAGCTCGGAGCTGTCCTCGGCACGGCGGTGCTCGGTGGGTTGATCACCGCCTTCTACCGCGGCGCGCTGGTGGTGCCGGACGGCATCCCCGCTGAAGCCGCCCGTGCGGCGGAGGAGACGCTCGCCGGTGCCTACACCGCCGCACAGGAGCTTCCGGGCGAGCTCGGAGCAGCACTGTGGGACGCGGCATCCACAGCGTTCGGGTCCGGTGTCATGGTGACCTCGCTGATCGGCGCGGGCCTCGTGGTGGTCGCCGGCGTCATCGCCGCCGTCACACTGCGCAAGGCCCCCTCGCACTGACCAGTACGCTGGACGAACCGGCCCGTTCCGCATCCGCTCGAGCGCCGGCCGGTTCATCCCGATGCAAGGAGTGTCATGTCGCGTGTCGTGAAGCTGGCCGTCATCCCCGGTGACGGAATCGGTCCGGAGGTCGTCGCCGAGGCCGAGAAGGTGCTCGATGCCGTCACCGCGGACTCCGATGTCACCTTCGACAAGACCCGCTTCTCGCTCGGTGCCGCCCGCTTCCTCGCGACCGGCGACACGCTCACCGACGACGACCTTCGAGCGATCTCGGAGAACGACGCGATCCTGCTCGGTGCGGTCGGCGGCACGCCCGGCGACCCGCGTCTGAAGGACGCGAACATCGAGCGGGGTCTGCTGCTGAAGCTCCGATTCACCCTCGACCACTACGTGAACCTGCGGCCCTCCAAGCTCTTCACCGGCGCGTCCGGACCGCTCGCGAACCCGGGCGAGATCGACTTCGTGGTGGTCCGCGAAGGCACCGAGGGCCCCTACGTCGGCAACGGGGGAGCGATCCGCAAGGGAACGCCGCACGAGGTGGCGAACGAGACGTCGGTGAACACCGCCTTCGGCGTCGAGCGCGTCGTCCGCTACGCGTTCGACCTCGCCGAGCGACGTGACAAGAAGGTCACCCTCGTGCACAAGACCAATGTGCTCGTGCACGCCGGTGCCATCTGGCAGCGCGTCGTGAACGAGGTCGCAGCCGAGCACCCCGAGGTGTCGGTCGACTACCTGCACGTCGATGCCGCCACGATCTTCCTCGTCACCGACCCCTCGCGTTTCGACGTCATCGTGACCGACAACCTCTTCGGCGACATCCTCACCGACCTCGCAGGGGCGGTCACCGGAGGCATCGGTCTCGCAGCGTCCGGCAACATCAACCCCGACGGGTCATTCCCCTCGATGTTCGAGCCGGTGCACGGATCCGCCCCCGACATCGCGGGTCAGCAGAAGGCCGATCCGACCGCGGCCATCCTCTCGGTCGCTCTGCTGCTGGATCACCTCGGACTCGCCGACGAGGCCGCGCGGGTCAGCGCCGCCGTCGAGTCCGACATCGCTGCCCGCACGGGCACGCGCACCACCGCGGACATCGGCTCCGCGATCACTGCTCTGCTCTGAACGACAGGCGTAGGCTGAGACGGCGCGAGGATGCGCGCCGCACGAGGAATGGATGACGAGATGACGACCATCGACGCCGAGACCACCGTGACTCCTCTGGAGTTCGCTGTGACGAAGAACCTGACGGCTGCGACGCCCGGTCGCGTCGCCGAGGTTCACGAGAACCCGGGCTTCGGCGTGGTCTTCACCGACCACATGGTCGACATCTGCTGGTCGGTCAAGGGAGGGTGGCACCGCCCGCGCGTGCAGCCCTACGGGCCGATCCCGCTCGACCCGGCGGCGTCGGTTCTGCACTACGCCCAGGAGATCTTCGAGGGCATCAAGGCGTACCGTCATGCCGACGGCTCGATCCACACGTTCCGGCCCGACCGCAATGCCGCCCGTCTGCAGGCGAGCGCCCGACGGCTCGCCCTGCCGGAGCTGCCGACGGAGTACTTCATCCAGTCGCTCCGCGAGATCATCAAGGTCGACGGTCGCTGGGTGCCGTCCGGCGCCGACCAGAGCCTGTATCTGCGCCCCTTCATGTTCGCGAAGGAGGCCTTCCTCGGGGTCCGCGCAGCTCAGAAGGTCGCCTACTACGTCATCGCCAGCCCCGCGGGCGCGTACTTCACCGGGGGAGTGAAGCCCGTGCGCATCTGGCTCTCCGAAGACTATGCGCGTGCAGGCAAGGGCGGCACGGGCAAGGCGAAGACCGGCGGCAACTACGCGTCGAGTCTGCTCGCCCAGAGCGAGGCCAGCGCCAAGGGCTGCGACCAGGTCGTGTTCCTCAACGAGGAGCGCAACGTGGAAGAGCTCGGCGGCATGAACGTCGTGTTCGTGTTCAAGGACGGCCGGGTCGTCACGCCCGAGTCCGACAGCATCCTCGAGGGCATCACGCGCGACTCGCTGCTGCAGCTCGCCGAGGACCGCGGATACACCGTCGAGAAGCGCCCCATCTCGATCGACGAATGGCGAGACGGCGTCGCCTCGGGCGAGATCGTCGAGGTTTTCGCGTGCGGCACCGCTGCGGTCGTGACGCCGATCGGCGCTCTCGTGGGCGACGGGTTCGACGAGCCGCAGCCCCTCGGGGACCTCGCACTTTCGCTGCGCGAAGAACTCACCGACATCCAGTACGGCCGCCGCGAAGACCGGCACGGTTGGCTGCTGCGCCTCGACGCCTGACCGCCTGAACGAACTCCCGAGACCCCGTCGCGCGAACTCCGCACGACGGGGTCTCGTCGTCCGTGACGCTGGCTAGGCTGGATGCCATGAAGAGCGCCCGATTCAGCCACGACGACGCCATCCTCTTCGGGATCGTCGACGACACCGACCTCGTCGTCCTCGCGGGAGATCCGCTCTTCGCGGGATACGAGCCGACGGGCGACCGTGTGCCGATCGCGGATGCCGTGATCCTGGCACCGGTGATCCCGCGTTCCAAGATCGTATGCGTCGGCAAGAACTACCACGACCATGCGGCCGAGATGGGGGGAGTGGCCCCCGAGGAGCCGCTGCTGTTCCTCAAGCCCAACACCTCGGTCATCGGCCCCGGCGACGCGATCGTGCGGCCGGCGATCTCGGAGCAGACCGAGTTCGAGGGAGAGCTGGCGGTGGTGATCGGCAAGGTCGCGAAGAACGTGAAGGCGGCCGACGCTCTCGACCACGTGCTCGGCTACACGATCGGCAACGATGTCACCGCGCGCGATCTGCAGCGCAAGGACGGCCAGTGGGCGCGTGCCAAGGGATTCGACACGTTCTGCCCCCTCGGCCCCACGATCAGCACCGACTTCGATCCCTCGACCGCGACGATCCAGACCCGTGTGAACGGCGAGGTGCGCCAGAAGGCGCCGCTGACCGACATGATCCATTCGGTGGAGTCGATCATCGAGTACGCGTCGGCCGTCTTCACCCTGCTTCCCGGTGACGTGATCCTGACGGGCACGCCTGCCGGAGTCGGTGCGTTCGAGGCCGGGGACACGGTCGAGGTCGAGATCACGGGGCTGGGGATCCTGCGCAACACGGTGCGCGACGCCGCGCGCGCATCATGACCGTCGTCGCCCTCACGGCGACCGAACAGGCGGCGGTGCAGCGGCGGACGGTTCTGGTGCTCTCGCTCGGCCAGGTCCTCGGCGGGATCGCGTTCGGGGCGACGGTGTCGCTCGGCGCGCTGCTCGCGGCAGACATCTCGGGCAGCGATGCGCTGTCCGGACTCGCGACAGCATCCGTCACCCTGGGGGCTGCGCTGTGCGCCATCCCCCTCGCTCGCCTCGCGGCCAGGGTGGGGCGCCGCCGTGCGCTGACCCTCGGCAATCTGTTCGCGCTCGTGGGGATCGCCGTCGTCATCCTCGCCGCATCGCTGCGCGTGTTCCCGCTGCTGCTCGTGGGGATTCTGATGATCGGCGCCGGCAACGCGGGCAACCTCCAGTCCCGATTCGCGGCCACCGACCTGGCAGCCGCGAAGCACCGCGGACGCGATCTCTCGATCGTCGTCTGGGCCACCACGATCGGGGGTGTCGCGGGCCCCCTGCTGCTCGGTCCGGGAGAGATCGTCGGTGCGGCGATCGGCATGCCGCCTCAGACCGGTTCGTATGCGTTCTCGTTCGTGGCCCAGTGCGCGGCGCTGATCCTCTATCTCGTGGCCCTCAGGCCCGACCCGCTGCTGGCCGCGCAACGGCTCGTGACCGCGACGGCGGCGGCGACGGGCACGGTGATGGCCGATCGCCCGGTCGTCGCCCGCTATGCGATGTTCGCGGTCGCCGGCTCGCACGTGGTCATGGCGTCGGTCATGGCGATGACTCCCGTCCATCTCGCGCACATGGCGCACGGCGCCCACGGCATGTCGCCGACGCC
>NZ_JAGGPD010000166.1 GCF_018613995.1 Microbacterium sp. ISL-103
GCGTGTGGAAGTCGCGCAAGGGATCGATCAACCTCGGCGGCCCCGAGCACCCGGTGCCGGATGAGGCTCTGGGAATCGCCATGGTCCAGTCCCTGGCGGAAGACCATCAGGACACGATGGCGCGAGTGATCGCGTGGACCCCCGAATACCGCTCGGGTCGCACCACCGAGGTGCATGCCGCGTTCGTGCAGCAGATGGTCCGGCTCACCGAGGCCGAGTTCGACGCCGTCATGGAGCGCGTGCGACAGGTCATCACCGAGGCGGCCGAGGCTCACGACAAGGATGACCCGGCCGGGCGTCCGTGGCAGATCGACATCCTCGCCGCCGACGACACCATCTGACGCCTAGGCGTCGTCGCTCGACGACTCCGTCTCATCGCCCTCTTCGGGCTCGCGGTGGCCGCTGAGGATCAGGATGCGGCGCAGATGCATGGCCGCGAGCACGCCGGGCCCCATCGATCGCCGCACATGGATCGTCCGATCGTCGACCGTCTCGAGCAGCAGTCGGATGGCCCGTGCGGCCTCGCCTCTGGCGCGGTGGTCGGCGGCGGTGAGGGGATCCTCCTGCGCGATGACCTCGGCGACGGCGTGGCACGCGGCCGACAGGGGCTCGGGCAGTGCATCGTCGAGCACCAGAGCGCCGGGGCGATCCCAGATGGTGTCGGCGATCTCGTCGGAGATGTCGCGGATGAGATGAGCGATCCGGTCGAGACGCGCGAGCTCCGCATGGATGTGGGCTGTCTCGCCGCGTCGTCCGAACGCCCGCGGGTTGCCTCGGCGGCTGTCGTCGGCATCCGACAGCGCGGTGCGCAGCTCCGCGGTCGTGTCGGCCAGCGATGCCGCGCCCTCGGCCCACTGCTGATGCTCGGGCGGCCACGACTCCGAGACCGCCGAGCCGATGTCGTGCAGATGCTGGCTGAGGTGCGCACGGAAGGCATCGACCTTCGCCGCGGCGGCGAGGGTGAGCGGCGCCGGCGCGATCACCAGGTTCACGAGGAGTCCGACCACCACGCCGACGGTCGTCTGCAAGAGGTACCCGATCGAGTAGTCGTCGGCGTTCTGGCCGCCGATGATCAGCACGAAGAGCGCGGCCATCGGAACGTACTCCCGACCGACGCCGAACCAGCCGGTGCCCGAGACCAGCACCCCGATGGCGACCACCGCAGGGATCGTCCACCAGGTCGGGCCGACGGTCAGCACCACGATCGCCGCCAGCCCGATGCCGGTGGCGAGCCCGAGCAGCGTCTGCACGCCCGAGCGCACCGAGCCCATGAGCGTCGGATACATGCTGACGAGGGCGCCAAGCGGAGCGTAGTAGGGATACTCGTCGGTGACGCCCGGCATGTGCGGCGCGATCGTCCACGCCAGCCCCACCGCGAGCGCGGTCTTGGCGACGAGCAGCAGCCGGGCCGGAAGCACGGCCTCGCGCAGCGAGCGCACGATGCCGGGGCGGCGGGCGCGCACTCGTGTCCTGATGTTCGTCACGGCATCCCTCTCGTCATCCTCCCCGACAGGTGACGCTAGTGGCCGGGCATCCGTTCGCGCACCGGGTTGCGCCGGGCGCCGTCGGCGGGGTAGCGGTGATGAACGCGACGACGCCGGTCGCCCCGTGAGGAGCGACCGGCGTCGGGTGATCGTGCGGGATCAGGGAATGGCTCGGCGGAACGCGAGGAACGAGATGCCGACGAGCACCACCGTGGCGACGAGCCCCCACAGTGCGAGTCCGAGCGCTCCGGCGTCGAGGATGCCGGTCCACACCTGCCCCCAGAGGTCGAGCCTCGTCGCGAGGAACGCGAGTCCGACGAGGATCAGGGCGAGACCCACTCCGACGATGGTCAGCACCGTGGGTCCCCAGCTCTTGTAGATCGTCGCGCCGGTGAAGCCGACGACGAACAGGAAGAGGGCGAGGGTGAAGTAGACGACGAAGGCTCCGAGCGGACCCGCCTCCCACAGCCACGGCAGGTAGAACACGTAGCCGTTGACGCCGTATCCGTTGGTCAGCGTCTCGATGGCGCCTCCGATCAGGAACACCACGCCCATGAAAGCACTGCCGAGGATGGCCGTGAGAAGGGTGCCGAAGAAGAAGTCCCGGCGCGTGATGCTCATCGCCTGTGAGAACGGGAACGTGAGGGTCATCGCCGAGATGCCGATGGCGAAGAAGTACCAGAGCGGCGCTTGGCCGCCGCCGCCGTACTTCGGGGTGTCGACGGGGATCATCGCGTAGATGAGCACCGAGATCACGACTGCGGAGCCGAGGACGATCAGCGGCACCCAGATGAAAGTCTGGCGGTTGATCAGCTGCAGACGGATGACGTTGAGTGTGCGTCGCATCAGCGCACCTCCTCTTTCATGGCTGCGTCTCTGGTGGTGGCGCCCGCCTCGGCTTTCTGCGTGAGCCGCACGATCAGCTGCTGCAGCGAGACGGGCGCGAGATCCAGGCCGGATGCCGTGACCTCGCTGCGCTCGGCGGGCGACAGGGCTCCGAGCACGGTGACGGATGCCACGCGTCCGAGCGCCTCGCGGTGCAGCACCTCGCGCCCGGACGCCCACGCGTCGACCTTGGCCGCATCGCCGACCACGGTGACGGCGCGGTCGCGCACGGCATCCGTGTCTTCATTGAGCAGGATCTTGCCGTTGTCGATCACGATGACCTTCTCGATGAGGTTCGAGACCTCGTCGATCAGGTGCGACGAGAGCACGATCGTGCGCGGATGCTCGGCGTAGTCCTCGAGCAGGCGGTCGTAGAAGATCTGACGGGCGACCGCATCGAGGCCCAGGTACGGCTCGTCGAAGAAGGTCAGCTCGGCGCGCGAGGCGAGCCCGATGATGACCCCGACGGCCGAGAGCTGGCCGCGGGAGAGCTTCTTGATCGTCTGCTTCATCGGCAGCTGGAACTGCTCGATGAGTTCGTCGGCGAGCTCCTGGTTCCAGTTGTGGAAGAACAGGCTCGCGGCCTTGAACGCGTGACGCGGGTAGGCGTCATCCGGATACTTCTGGCTCTCACGGACGAAGCAGATCCGGTTGAGGACGTGGGTGTTCTCGTAGGGGTGCTCGCCGAAGACGCGCACGGTGCCGGACGACTCGAAGTTCTGCGCGGTCAGGATCGACATGAGCGTGGTCTTGCCCGCGCCGTTGCGGCCGAGCAGGCCGTAGATCGCGCCGCCCTCGAGGCTGAGCGACACGTTGTCGAGCGCGTTCTTCTCCTTGTAGTGCTTGGTGAGGTTCTGGACCTGGATGACGGCGGTCATGCGGTGGTCTTCCCTTCTGTCTGTGCTGTCTTGGTCGCTGTCTGTGCTGGCTGTGCTGGCGGGTTCGCGCGCTCGCGCAAGAGCGTGGCGAGGTCTTCGGCGCCGAGGCCCAACGTGCGGGCTTCGGCGATCAGAGGGTCGATGTATCGGTCGGCGAACGCCGCGCGGCGCTCGCCGAGGAGCACATCCTTCGCCCCGGCGGCGACGAACATGCCGATGCCGCGGCGCTTGTACAGCACTCCCTTGTCGGTGAGCATGGCGACTCCCTTCGCTGCCGTCGCGGGGTTGATCCGGTAGAAGCCGGCGAGCTCGTTCGTCGAAGGCGCCTGGGATTCCTCCTGCAGTGAGCCGTCGAGGATCGAGTCCTCGATCTGCTCGGCGATCTGCAGGAAGAGCGGCTTGCCTTCTTCGATCACGAGTGTCCTCCGCGGGTTGGTGGGTTAGTTACTAGAGTAGGTAACCACCGAACCTCAGTCGTGTCAAGGGGCGCCGGGGTGGGGCGCGCGCCGAAGGCCGACGACCGGGGCATAACTTCGGATGACGAGGGCGGCGCGCCGAGAGGAACAGGCGAGCGGCGGCGTGTCGGTGATGGGGTCCGAAGTTGTGCCCGGGGCAGGTAGGGCGACAGCGCGTTGAGCCAGTCAAGAGGCGGCGCTCCTAGGGTGGAGAGGTGGACTTCCCCTACAGCCGCCTGCGCCGTTGGCCCGATGTCGAGGCCGACAACCTGCACGCGCACGATGCGACAGATCTGCTGCTCGTCGAGCGCGCCCTCGCCCTCGGCGTCGCCGGGCACGAGATCGCGGTGATCGGCGATGAGTACGGGGCGATCACGCTCGCGCTGACCGATGCCGGACTCGACGGCGTCCGAGTGCACCAGGACCTCGCGACCGGGCGGCGGGCTCTCGCGCGCAACGCCGACGAGCTCGGACTGTCGGGCTTCGCATCGCACGAACTCGATGCGACCCTGCTCGACGGCGCGCGGCTCGTGCTGATGCAGCTGCCGAAGGCGCTCGCCGAACTCGAGGAGATCGCGGACTCCGTGGCCCGATGGGCTGCCCCCGAGGTCGTGCTCGTCGCCGGCGGACGCGTGAAGCATATGACCATCGCGCAGAACAACGTGCTCGGTCGCAGTTTCTCGCACGTGCAGGCTCAGCGTGCCGAGCGGAAGTCGCGCCTGGTCGTGGCATCCGAGCCGCGGTCGGTGCCGTCTGAACCTCCGTTCCCCGTGACGGCGCAGCATGACGGATTGACTCTGGTCGCGCACGGCGGCGCCTTCGCGGGGGCGAGACTCGACATCGGCACGCGGGTTCTGCTCGAGGTGCTCGGCCTCGGCGGTTCACAACTCAGGAAGAACTCACCCGAATCGGTCCCAAAGGCCCCGAATCGACCCGATATCGCCCGGTCTTCCGGAGTTGTGGACGCCGACGAGCCGAGCCCGGCCCCGATCGTCGTCGACCTGGGCTGCGGAACAGGGGCGCTCGCCGCGTCGTACGCCCTCGCCCACCCCGACTCGCACGTCATCGCCACCGACCGGTCGGCCGCAGCCGTGGCCTCGGCCCGCGCCACCATGGCAGCGAACCGCATCGCCGACCGGGTGGCGGTGATGCACGACGACGCCGGTTCCGAGCTCGCCGACGCGAGCGCCGACGTCGTGCTGCTCAACCCGCCCTTCCACCTCGGCAGCAGTGTGCACACGGGCGCGGCGACGCGACTGTTCGAGGCCGCGGCCCGCATCCTCCGCCCCGGTGGCGAGCTCTTCACGGTCTTCAATTCCTCGCTCGGCTACCGCGCCGAACTGACTCGTCTCGTCGGCGACACCGAGCAGCTCGAGCGCACGCCTAAATTCACGGTGACGCGCAGCATCCGCCGCTGACCGCGTTCGCCCCGGCAGTCCGATCACGCCTCCGAAGTCCGGATGCCCGGCATTCGGACTTCGCACGTGCACAGGGACTTCGGAAGCGCTCGGGCGACCGCGGAACGGCCCCCGGCTCGCCCCCGGATCGCCCCCGAAACGCCCGCGGTGCACCCCGTCGCCGGCGTGGCCGAAACCCGCGCAATCCCCCGGTCAGCCGACGAAACTGAACAGGGTCGGAAATCGTGGATTTGCCCCTGACCGGCCATTTCGTTACGTTGGTTGGTGGGCCTGACGGCCCGAAGACCAGTCCGCGATCACGTCCTTCTTTCGAATGTGCTGTGCTGCGAAGAGGCGTGGACGTACGGTCGATGCTCTATCGCGGTGGATCCGAAATCCGCCGTCCGCGCCGCCACAGCACCACGTCGAAACGGCCGGGAGGATCACCCGGACGTAACCGAAGCAGGCTCAGTCGCACACGGCGAGCCGCAGGGGAAACGTGTCCGAAATCGCTCTAGAAGCGCGCAATCTGTACAAGGTGTTCGGGAAGAATCCGAGCAGTGCCGTCCGTCGACTGAAGGCCGGTGAGAGCAGATCCGCGGTAGGCGACGCAGGAACCGCCGCCGTCATCGACGCCAGTTTCACCGTGAACCGGGGCGAGATCTTCGTGATCATGGGGCTCTCCGGTTCGGGAAAGTCCAACATCATCCGCATGCTCAACGGCCTGCACGAGGCGACCGACGGCTCCGTCATCGTCAACGGCGATGCCATCACCGGCATCCCGACGTCGCGTCTGCGTGAGATCCGCCGCGACCGCATCTCGATGGTGTTCCAGCACTTCGCGCTGCTGCCGCACCGCACGGTCGCCGCGAACGTCGCCTATCCGCTCGAGCTCAAGGGTGTCGGCAAGGACGAGCGTATGAAGAAGGCCGACGAGATCCTCGCCCTCGTGGGTCTCGACGGCCAGGCCGACAAGATGCCCTCCGAACTGTCCGGTGGCATGCAGCAGCGTGTGGGCATCGCCCGCGCGCTCGCCGCCGACTCCGACATCCTGCTCATGGACGAGGCGTTCAGCGCGCTCGACCCGCTGATCCGCCGCGAGATGCAGGAGCAGCTGCTCGAACTCCAGGAGAAGCTGCAGAAGACGATCGTCTTCATCACCCACGACCTCAACGAGGCCATGTTCCTCGGCGACCGCATCGCCGTGATGCGCGACGGCCGCATCGTGCAGATCGGCACGCCGGAAGACATCCTGACCGACCCGGCCAACGACTACGTAGAGCAGTTCGTGCAGGATGTCGACCGCGCACGTGTGCTCACCGCGGCTAACGTCATGGAGCGCGCGCGCCCCGTCGTCGCCGAGACCGCCGGCCCCCGCACGGCCCTGCGCCAGATGCGCGACGCGTTCATGTCGGCCACCTACGTGACCGGTCGCGACCGCAAGCTGCTGGGCATCGTCACCGACCGCGACGCCGTCAAGCTCGTACGCCAGGGCGTGTCGACCCTCGAGTCGATCATCAAGCCCGTGCCGCAGAGCGTGAGCGAAGACGAGGTCCTCATGAACCTCTTCATCCCCTCGGTCGAGTCGCCGCTGCCGCTGGCCGTGGTGGATGCCGCAGGGCGCCTGACCGGCGTGATCCCGCGCATCACCCTGCTCGCAGCTCTCGGCCCCGGCCCCGGTGCGACCGGCGAACTCACCCTGCCGCTGCTTCCGATGCCGCAGGCCGAGATCGATGCGGTGCTCGATGACGGATGGACGGCCGACTCGCAGCCGGTCGCCGGAACTATCGAGGAGGTGCGCTGATGGAAGGTTTCCGCATCCCCGTCGGAACGTGGATCGAAGCGGTCGTCGACTGGGTCAAGACCAATCTCGACGGACTCCTCGACGTCATCTCGTTCGTGATGAGCTTCCTCGTCGAGGGGCT
Organism: Microbacterium sp. ISL-103; assembly: GCF_018613995.1. Taxonomy (GTDB): domain Bacteria; phylum Actinomycetota; class Actinomycetes; order Actinomycetales; family Microbacteriaceae; genus Microbacterium. The sequence continues at coordinate 7,025 of NZ_JAGGPD010000166.1, forward strand.
CACGAGCGCCCTGCTGGCACCCCACTTCGCCGTCGTCATCGTGATCGCCGCGCTGATCGCCTGGGCCGTGCGCTCGTGGCAGCTCGCCATCGGAACCGTCGTGTCGTTCGGACTCATCGTCGGGATGGACCTCTGGGTTCCGGCCATGCAGACGCTCGCCCTCGTGCTGGTCGCCGCCATCATCGCCGTGCTGATCGCCGTGCCGCTCGGCATCTGGTCGGCGCGCAACGCCACCGTGCGTGCGGTGCTCAAGCCGGTGCTCGACTTCATGCAGACCATGCCGGCGTTCGTCTACCTGATCCCTCCGATCGTGTTCTTCGGCATCGGTGTGGTGCCGGGCCTCGTCGCGACCGTGATCTTCGCGCTGCCCCCGGGCCTGCGCCTGACCGAGCTCGGCATCCGCGGTGTCGATTCCGAGACCGTCGAGGCCGGTCACGCGTTCGGCGCGAAGCCGGGGCAGATCCTGCGCGGCATCCAGCTGCCGCTCGCCACGCCCACCATCATGGCCGGCGTCAACCAGGTCATCATGCTCGCGCTCTCGATGGCGGTCATCGCCGGGATGGCGGGTGCAGACGGCCTCGGGAAGATGGTCGTCGAGGCCATCTCGACCATCAACATCCCCAAGGGCGTGGAGGCCGGATTGGGCGTCGTGCTCATCGCCGTCTTCCTCGACCGCGTCACCGCAGCTCTCGGAACCCCGGGCGAGAACCACTCGTCTCTGTTCGGGATACTCGCACGGCGCCGCAACGGACGTCACGACGACGGGTCGGGCTCGGCCTCCGCGGGCGACAAGGATGCGGTGGATGAGGCGGACCGCCTCAAGGCGTCGCCCCGTCGCACCCCGATCGCCGCCCAGTGATCCCCGCACTTCCCTGACACACCACTGCGACACAGCAGTACGACACAGCACGCATCACCCAGGGAACACCCAGAACACCCTCTATACGGAACCAGGAGAGATACACATGAAGAAGAAGTTCCTCGCAATCACAGCACTCGGCATCACCGCATCGCTGGCCCTCGCGGGCTGCAGCAGCGACGGCGCCGGTGGCACGAACTCCGGCGGAGACGGTGCAGAAGACAAGGGCACGATCACGCTCGGCTTCCTGCCCTCATGGACCGACGGACTCAGCACCGCCTACCTGCTGCAGGACCAGCTCGAGAAGATCGGCTACACGGTCGAGATGAAGACGCTGACCGAGGCCGGACCGCTCTACACCGGTCTCGCCCAGGGGGACGTCGACATGTACCCGTCGGCGTGGCCCGAGCTGACGCACGCCGAGTACATGGACACCTACGGTGACGACATCGAGGACATCGGCACCTACTACGAGAACGCGAAGCTCACGATCGCGGTTCCGGAGTACTCCGAGCTGAACTCGATCGAAGACCTCAAGGGCAAGGGTGCGGACTTCGACGGCAAGATCATCGGCATCGAGCCGGGCGCGGGCCTGACCGCTCAGACCGAGAAGATGATCCCCGCCTACGGCCTCGAGGACGAGTACGAGCTCGTCACCTCGTCGACCGCGGCGATGCTCACCGAGCTCAAGACCGCGACCGACGCGCAGGAGGACCTCGTCGTCACCCTGTGGCGTCCGTTCTGGGCCAACGAGGCCTTCGGAATGAAGGACCTCGAAGACCCCGAAGGAGCCATGGGCGAGGCAGAGGGCCTGCACTTCCTCGGCCACAAGGGCTTCGCGGAGGAGTTCCCCGAGGCTGCTGAGCTGATCGAGCAGATCCAGCTCGACGACGCACAGTACGGCTCGCTCGAGGACATGGTCGTGAACGAGTACGGCGAGGGCAAGGAAGCGGATGCCGTCGACGCATGGCTCGAAGAGCACGGCGACGAGTTCGACTGGGTCGTCAGCTGACCTGACGCGCTGACCTGGATCCGCCCCACCACGGGCGGACTCCTCCCCGATGGGCGGAGGATCCTTCGGGATCCTCCGCCCATCGCTGTGTCCGGGCTGCGGCGTCCGGGGTGCGACGTCTGGGGCGCGGTGTCTGCATATATCGATGTACCGAAACAGCAGCCCCACCCCCTCGTCACGAACGGTCGGGCAGCTCGTCTTGTGAGTGCCGTCGAAAGATCGTCGGCACTCCAGACAGGCTCCGCCGAGGCCGAGCACAGCGCCGCCGATCGGTCGAGACAGACCACGGATGCCCTGCGGACATGTCCCCTGTGAATGAGGACCCTGATGACTGCAGCAGCACCGGCACGGGCACCACGGCGACGCCGCATCCGAACGCTCCTGGGCCTCGCGATGATCGGGGTGATCCTGCTGGCCGGCAACCTGCCGCCGACGCACGACCCGGCGCAGGCGATCGAGGATGCCGTGAGCACGACGCGCACGGCGACGACCGCGACCATGAACTACCGGGGCGGAGTCACGGCGACTCTCACGCTGAACCCGTCGACGACGCAGTACGGAACGGCCGGGGTGCAGTTCCTGACGACCACTCCGCACTCCGGCTACGGGGCGACGCCGGCCATGTTCACGCCGGGTCTCAACCCGACGACGACCCCGACCGTCGGGCTCGAGGCCTATGCCGGCATGTGCGGCACCATCGACTACACCGGCTTCTGCCCCGGCAACGGCACTCTGACCGTCACGTTCAACAGGCCGGTGACCGACCCGATCCTCGACATCTCGGGACTCGGCGGATACGCGCAGTGCGCCGAGAGACGCAACTCGTCGGAGACGTACTGCAACATCCTGACCGGCAACGGTCTGACCGTCGGAACGAACGCCGACGGCGACCGCACCGCCGCAGGCTGGATCGCGATGGAGCTCGACATCGTCACCCCCGGCGTGACGTTCTCGCCGTTCGCGGGGGCGCAGAACTTCCGCACCACCGCCACGACCCTCACCACGGCGGTGACGTCGAGCAGTTCTCGCTGCGACACGATCCTGCCCGACGCGGCAGAGCTCGACGGGCGCACCATGACGAGCACCTCTCTCGCCGGGTGCGGGTCGGTGGCGCTCAAGGGCACCTTCCAGACGGTGACTCTGAGCCTCGGCACGCACATCCAGCGGGCTCCGGTCACCGACGGGTGGGCCAGCGGCTACAACGCCGCCGACCTC
>NZ_JAGGPD010000167.1 GCF_018613995.1 Microbacterium sp. ISL-103
CGTTCGTCACCGTCTTCGTCATCCTGTATGTCCTGGTGAACCTTCTCATCGACCTGCTCTACGGTCTGCTCGACCCGAGGATTCGCTATGCCTGATCCCACATCTCAGAAGCACTACGTCGCTCCGATCGAGACGGAGTCGATCTCCGTCGACGCCGTCCGGATATCCGACAAGCCCAGCAATCTGTGGCGCGACGCCTGGTTCGACCTTCGTCGTCGTCCGCTGTTCTGGTTCTCGGTCGTGCTCGCGCTGTTCTTCCTCGTGATGGCACTCTGGCCCACGCTGTTCACCGCGACGCCGCCCAACGACGACTGCTCTCTGTCGAACAGCAACGGCGGTCCGACGGACGGGCATCCCCTCGGGTTCACGTTCCAGGGATGAGACATCTATGCACGCGTCGTCTGGGGCGCGCAGACCTCGCTGGCGGTGGGTCTGATCGCAACCGTGATCGCATCGATCCTCGGTCTGATCATGGGCGCCCTCGCGGGTTTCTACGGCGGATGGCTCGACTCGATCCTCTCGCGCGTCGGAGACATCTTCTTCGCGATCCCGTACATCCTCGCGGCCGTGGTCGTGATGACGGTGTTCCGGGATTCTCGGTCGGTATGGACTCTCGCGTTCGCTATCGGCGGGTTCGCGTGGGCCTCGACGGCCCGTGTCGTGCGAGCCGAGGGGCGCCGCGTGCGTCAGGCCGACTTCGTGATGGCCTCTCAGGCGCTCGGGCAGTCGAAGTTCAAGATCCTCCTGAACCATGTCGTCCCCAACGCGATCGCTCCGCTGCTCGTGGTGTCGACACTCGGGCTCGCGGGGGCGATCGTCGCCGAGGCGACCCTGTCGTTCCTCGGAGTGGGCCTCGGGAGCGGCGTGATGTCGTGGGGCAACGACATCAGCGATGCTCAGGCTTCGCTGCGGATCGCGCCGATGGCACTCATCTATCCGTCGATCGCGCTCACCCTCGCGGTGCTGGCGTTCGTCACCCTGGGCGAGCTCATCAGAGACGCCCTCGACCCGAAGGCGAGGGCACGCCGATGAGCGAGCGAATCCCCGAACAGGTCCCGCTGCTGAGCATCCGCGACCTCACCGTCGCCTTCCGCACGCAGGAGGGTCTGCGCGAAGTGCTCCACGGAGTCAGCTTCGACATCATGCCCGGCGAGACCGTCGCGATCGTGGGCGAGTCGGGCTCGGGCAAGTCCACGACGGCCACGGCCATCGTGAACCTGCTGCCCGGTACCGGCCAGGTCACCGCAGGATCGATCACCTTGGAGGGGCGCGAGCTCACGACACTGAACCGTCGTGAGATCGAGGCCGTCCGTGGTCGGGACATCGGCTTCGTGCCGCAGGACCCGATGTCGAACCTCAACCCCGTGTGGAGCATCGGCTTCCAGGTGAAGGAGGCGATCCGTGCGAACGGCATCGCCCAAGGACGCGAGGCCGCCAAGGCTCGTACCGTCGAGGTTCTGCAGCAGGCAGGTCTGGCGGATGCCGAGAAGCGTCTGCACCAGTTCCCGCACCAGTTCTCGGGGGGAATGCGTCAGCGTGCGCTGATCGGGATGGGCCTCGCGGCCGACCCGAAGCTGCTCATCGCCGACGAGCCGACCTCGGCTCTCGACGTGACGGTGCAGCGCGTGATCCTGGATCACATGGCATCCCTCACGCGCGACAAGGGCACCTCGGTGCTCCTGATCACGCACGACCTCGGCCTTGCGGCCGAGCGTGCCGACAAGATCATCGTGATGAACGGCGGCAACATCGTCGAGGCCGGTCCCAGCCGCGAGATCCTCGAGAACCCGCAGCACCCGTACACGAAGCGTCTGGTCGCCGCGGCGCCCAGCGTCGCGTCGCAGCGCATCCAGGCCGTGGTGGAAGACCGAGGGATCGAGACACTCGACGACCTCGCCGCCATCGCGCCGACGGTGCGTGTCGCGGGGCTCACGAAGGACTACCGAATCCGTCAGGGAAACTTCCGCAGTGAAGCCTTCCGCGCGGTCGACAACGTGTCGTTCGAGATCCCTCGGGGTAAGACGCTCGCGTTGGTGGGCGAGTCGGGCTCCGGCAAGTCCACCGTCGCCAAGATGGTGCTCAAGCTCGAGGAGCCGACCAGCGGAACCATCGAGATCGACGGCCAGGATGTGTCGAAGCTCTCGAACGCGCAGGCGTTCGGTCTGCGTCGGCGCATGCAGCCGGTGTTCCAGGACCCGTACGGCTCGCTCGATCCGCTGCGCAACATCGGCAACACGATCGCCGAGCCCATGCAGATCCATGGTGTGGGAGACCGCGCCTCGCAGCGTGAGCGGGTCGAGGAGCTTCTCGACCAGGTCTCTCTGCCTCGCGTGCTGGCGACCCGGTACCCGAACGAGCTCTCGGGCGGTCAGCGTCAGCGTGTCGCCATCGCGCGCGCTCTCGCGCTCAAGCCCGACATCATCGTCCTCGACGAGGCGGTGTCGGCGCTCGACGTGCTGGTTCAGGATCAGGTGCTGCAGCTGCTGGCCGAGCTGCAGTCCGAGCTCGGACTCACGTATCTGTTCATCACGCACGACCTCGCGGTCGTCCGTGTGTCGAGCGACCTCGTGTGCGTCATGGAGAAGGGCAAGATCGTCGAACAGGGCACTGTCGACGAGATCTTCGCCAACCCGCAGCAGGAGTACACGGATCGTCTGCTGAAGGCGATCCCCGGAGCGACGATCACCCTCGGCGGTCACTGAGAGTGAGCAGCGAACCTCGACCGGAGGCCGCACGGACATTCCGTGCGGCCTCCGGGCCCGTATCCCTGGTGCTGTGCTCGCTGCTGGCGATCTTCCTGCTCGGCGACGCCGTCGTGCGCGCCGGCTGGGGGCAGATGCTCCTGCTCGCCCCGTGGGTGCTGCTCGGGCTCTGGGTCGTCTACGAGATCGCCTTCGTCTCGGTGGTCCGCGTCGACGAGGGCGGCGCCTCGGTGCAGAACATGCTGCGTCGCACGTCTTTCGGCTGGAGCCGGGTGCGCGACATCGACCTGCGCTGGCAGCTGGTGTTCTCGCTCGATGACGGCACCGACATCTCGAGCTACGGCGGTCCGGCGAGGGCGCGTCCCGCGCGACGGCCTTCCGGTGACGACGAGGCCAAGGCGCCCGCCGGGCTCCGCGATCTGACCGACATCCGCGACCGCTGGCAGGCTGCCTCCTCCGCGGCGGATGCTCCCATCCGACGCACCTGGGACTCACGGGCGCTGATCGCCCTCGGCGCCATCGTGCTCTGGGCTGTCGTGTCGGTGCTCATCGCCAACTCCTGAGCGAGGCGCCCGCGCCCGTATGTCAGCCGGGCAGTCCGAACAGCGCCGGCCAGGTCGCCGCTGCCCACGGGTAGCCGACGAACACCGTCGCATCGATCAGGAAGTGCGCCACGAGGAACGGCATCAGCCGCCCGCTGCGCTGGAACAGCCACCCGAAGAGCAGACCCATCGCGAGGTTCCCGATGAAGGCTCCGGGCCCCTGGTACAGGTGGTAGCTCGCTCGCAGCACCGATGTCGCGAAGATGATCGCCCAAGGCCCCCACCCGAGCTGCTTCAGTCGTGCGAAGAGGTATCCGAGCACGACGAACTCCTCCTGCAGCGAGGCGCGGGCCGCTGCGAGCAGAAGCACGGGAATCGTCCACCAGTAGGCATCGAGCCCAGCGGGGTTGACGGCCACGAAGAGCCCGGTCGCCCGACCGACCAGATAGAGGCCGAGGCCCGGGATGCCGATGGCGGCGACGAGGAGGATGCCGCGGCCGACGTCTGAACCCACGCGGGTGCCGTCGAGGCCGAGTCGGCCCAGGTGGGGCTTCGCCGACTGCCAGAGCAGGAAGCACACGAGCAGCACGGGGACGATCGAGAACCCGATCGACAGGACCTGATAGATCAGATCGAAGATCTCGCGATCGCTGCGGGACGGGTTGAGGGTCGCCGTCTGGTCGGCCAGCGGTGTCTCGTCGGTGAGACGGTAGGCCAGCTGCACGACCGCGTAGACGGCAGATTGTCCGAGCCCCAGTGCGAGGACGATCGCGATCTCCCACCACAGACGTGCACGCGACGGAGCGGGGGAGAAGTCGGTGTCGGTCACGATCACGATGGTACTTTCCGGCATACAGGAACGGGGTTCGCCGCATACGATAGTCTGGAACGTCGGCTTCTCGGCAAAAACCCACACTCTTTAGGACTTATGCATGGCGCACGCCCTCCGCTCTGACCTCCGCAACGTCGCAATCGTCGCGCACGTCGACCACGGCAAGACCACCCTCGTCGACGCCATGCTGCGTCAGACGGGCTCCTTCGGCGAACACGCTCACGTCGATGAGCGCGCGATGGACTCCAACGATCTGGAGCGCGAGAAGGGCATCACGATCCTCGCGAAGAACACGGCGATCACCTACAAGGGTGTCCACGCCACGGACGGCGAGGTGACGATCAACGTGATCGACACCCCCGGCCACGCCGACTTCGGCGGTGAGGTCGAGCGCGGCCTGTCCATGGTCGACGGCGTCGTTCTGCTCGTCGACGCGAGCGAGGGCCCGCTGCCGCAGACCCGCTTCGTGCTGCGCAAGGCGCTCGAATCCAAGCTCCCCGTCATCCTGCTGGTCAACAAGACCGACCGCCCCGACGCTCGCATCGCCGAGGTCGAGGAAGAGGCGCACGACCTGCTGCTCGGACTCGCGTCCGACCTCGTCGACGACGTGCCCGACCTCGATGTCGACGCGCTGCTCGACGTTCCCGGCGTCTACGCCTCCGGACGTGCCGGTGCTGCCTCGCGCAACCGTCCGGCCGACGGATCGCTGCCCGACAACGACGACCTCGAGCCGCTCTTCGAGGCGATCCTCGAGCACGTCCCCGCTCCGGCATACGACGACGAAGCCCCGCTGCAGGCCTGGGTCACGAACCTCGACTCCAGCCCCTTCCTCGGGCGCCTCGCGCTCCTGCGCGTCTTCAACGGCACGCTCAAGAAGGGCCAGACGGTCGCGTGGGTCCGTGCAGACGGCTCCACGAGCAACGCACGCATCACCGAGCTGCTCAAGACGCGTGCGCTCGAGCGCTACCCGGCCGAGTCCGCGGGCCCTGGTGACATCGTCGCCATCGCCGGCTTCGAGAACATCACGATCGGTGAGACCATCGCCGACCCCGAGGATGTCCGCCCGCTTCCCGCGATCACGGTCGACGACCCCGCCATCTCGATGACGATCGGCACGAACACCTCGCCGCTCATGGGCAAGGTCAAGGGCCACAAGCTCACCGCTCGCATGGTCAAGGACCGTCTCGACAAGGAGCTGATCGGCAACGTCTCGCTCAAGGTCGTCGACATCGGGCGTCCCGACGCCTGGGAGGTCCAGGGCCGTGGCGAGCTCGCACTGGCGATCCTCGTCGAGAACATGCGTCGCGAGGGCTTCGAGCTCACCGTCGGCAAGCCGCAGGTGGTCACGAAGAAGGTCGACGGCAAGACCTACGAGCCGTTCGAGCACCTGACGATCGACACGCCGGAGGAGCACCTCGGCGCGATCACCCAGCTGCTCGCGGGCCGCAAGGGCCGTATGGAGAACATGACGAACCACGGCACCGGCTGGGTGCGCATGGAGTTCGTCGTCCCGTCCCGCGGCCTCATCGGCTTCCGCAGCGAGTTCCTCACCACGACGCGCGGTACCGGAATCGCGAACGCGATCTCCCACGGCTACGAGCCGTGGGCAGGATCGATCACGACCCGCCAGAACGGCTCGATCGTCGCAGACCGCACGGGTGTCGTCACCCCGTTCGCGATGATCGCGCTGCAGGAGCGCATGTCGTTCTTCGTGCAGCCGACGCAGGAGGTCTACGAGGGCATGGTGATCGGCGAGAACTCGCGCGCCGACGACATGGACGTCAACATCACGAAGGAGAAGAAGCTCACCAACATGCGTGCGGCGAGCTCCGACACCTTCGAGTCGATGACCCCTCCGCGCCAGCTCACCCTCGAGGAGAGCCTCGAGTTCGCGCGTGACGACGAATGCGTCGAGGTCACGCCCGAGGTCGTCCGCATCCGCAAGGTCAACCTCGACGCCAACACGCGTGCTCGCGACACCGCGCGCCTGAAGCGTCAGGACGCCGGCTCCTGAGAATCGTCTAAGAGAAGGGCCCTGTACAGCCGTAAATGGCTGTACAGGGCC
>NZ_JAGGPD010000168.1 GCF_018613995.1 Microbacterium sp. ISL-103
GTCGTGTAGACCTGCACGTAGTCGAAGCCCGCGCCCTGCCAGAGGGTGAGGCGACGGCCGTCGGGGGCGGTCAGCGAGTGCCGTACGAGTCCGTCGGCATCGCGCTCGAGGTCGGCGAAGCCCGTGTCGAGGCTCACATCCCCCACGCCCACGCCGTCGCGCAGCGCGGCATCGGCCGGGTGGGTGCCGGTGGGGAGCATCCGCTCGTCGGTGTCGAAAGCGGTCTGCGCCGGCACGCGCAGCACGAGGTCGCTCGGGTCGACGTCGCTGATCGTGAGGAACGGATGCGTTCCCAGGGCGACGGGCGCGGCGGTCGCCGAGCGGTTGGTCAGCGCGTGCGTCACATCGATGCCGTCGGCACGCAGCACGTATGTGACGCTCGTCTCGATCAGGTACGGGTAGCCGGTCTGGGGCACGATCGTGGCGCTCAGCGTGGTCGCCGACGCCGTCTCTTCGATGTTGTACGCGGTGAACCGCAGCAGTCCATGGCTGGCGTTGGCGAACTTGGGCTCGGTGATCGCGAGCTGCCGCTCAGTGCCCTCGTCGCTCCAGCGCCCGTCGCGCACGCGGTTGGGCCAGGGCGCGAGCACGACGCCCGAGCACGACGGGGTCGGCGAGTCGAGAGGATAGGGCGCGATGAGATCGACCGAGCCGATGCGGAGCGAGCGGAGCGATGCGCCGACCTGCGCGACCTGAGCGCTGACGGCGCCGAGCTGAAGGTGCACCTGGGTGCCGGTGGGGGATGCGGAGTTCACCCCGCCATCGTATGGCGAGCCGCATCCGTGAGGGGACTGAGGACTCTTTCAGGTGCGACCGCTACACTTGTCGGGTCGGCTTCGGACACCTGCGCATGGCGCAGACGTTTTTGTGTAAGAAGTGTGAGTCCAGGGGCCGATGGTGAGCGTCGCTCGACGCTAATCAACCATCACATGAATGGCCCCGGCCGCTGACAGTCCGGAACCCCGCCCGATCGCATCCGATCCGGCGCAGGGTGTTCGCGCGTGTGCGCGGCGCCGTTCTCGTGCGAGAACTCAGAAGGACACCCCCATGCCCAAGAACAAGAAGCCCCGCGGCGGACGCCCCTCGGCCAACTTCGAGCCGCGTTACGGCGCGAGCAAGACCTCGTTCCACGACCGCCACGCCGGCGGCCGTGACGCCGGTCGCGACGGTGCTCGCGACACGCGTGATTCCCGCGATGCTCGCGGCGGACGCGCGGATGCCGGTGAGCGTCGCACCCCGACCGCCGGTTTCGACCGTCGCCCCGGCAGCCGCAGTGCCGGCCACCGCGGCTACCGCCCGGCGGAAGAGGGCGGCGCCCCCAAGCAGCGCTGGAGCGCTCAGGAGCGTGCGGGCCGCGACGAGTCGCGGGGCATCCGCAACCGCGCTGAGTCGGGTCGCCGTGAGGCACCGCACAATCGCGACGACCGTCCGCGCTACAACGACCGCTCCTCCACGGGCTTCGATCGTCCGCGTCGTGATGACCGCGGCGGCCAGCGCCCGACCGGTCCCGGCACGTACCGCGATGAGCGAGGCGGCCAGCGCGACGAGCGTCCGCGCCGTGACGACCGCGCGGGGACGCAGCGCCAGGGCTTCCGCGACAACGATCACCGCGATGGCGGACGCCCGGGCCGTGACCAGCGCTCCGGTGGCTTCCGTGACGACCGCGGTGGCCAGCGCTCCGGTGGCTTCCGTGACGACCGCGGTGGCCAGCGCTTCAACCGCGACGACCGTCCTGCCCGTTCGGGCGACCGCACCGAGCGTCCGCGCTTCGACCGTGCCGCATCCGAGCGTCCGCGCTTCGACCGTGACGACCGTCCTCGTCGTGACGACCGTGGCGCAGGCCCGCGTCGTGATGACCGTGGCGGCGCCGAGCGCCCCGGGCGCTCCTACGACGCCGACCGGGCGCGTCGTGCGTTCGATCGTGACCGCACTCAGCGTTCGATCGAGGGCGGCCGCGACGAGCGTTCGCGTCCCTCGACCGGTGGCGCGTACCGCACCGAGCGTCCCCGCCCGTTGACGTCGGACACCCGCGGGCGGCCGTCGCGCAACGAGCGACCCAGCCGTAACGACTGGAACGCCACGGCAGCACCCGCCAAGAAGTTCGAGCAGACGGATGACGTCGTGCACGAGCGCCTCGAGGCCAAGTCCGTCGCAGCAGTCGAGGTCGACGGTGTGACCTTCGGCGATCTGGGTCTCGGATCGAACATCGTCGAGACCCTCGTCGGCATGGGCGCGGCGACGCCGTTCCCGATCCAGGCGGCCAGCATCCCCGCTGTGCTCGCCGGTCGCGACGTGCTCGCCCGTGGCCGCACCGGCTCGGGCAAGACCATCGCCTTCGGCGCACCGCTCGTCGAGCGCGTGCTGCAGTCGCAGGCAGGCAAGCGTCGTGAGTTCGGTCGGTCGCCCCGCGCGATCATCCTCGCTCCGACCCGCGAGCTCGCGCTGCAGATCGACCGCACGATCCAGCCGATCGCCCGCAGCGTCGGCCTCTTCACGACGCAGATCTACGGCGGTGTGCCGCAGGGCCGCCAGGTGGGTGCACTGAAGAAGGGCGTCGACATCGTCATCGGTACGCCCGGTCGTGTCGAAGACCTCATCAACCAGGGCAAGCTCGACCTCTCGGACTGCCGCATCGCGGTGCTCGACGAGGCCGACCACATGTGCGAGCTCGGATTCGTCGAGCCCGTGCAGCGCATCCTGCGTCACACGGCCGACGGCAGCCAGAAGCTCCTCTTCTCGGCGACCCTCGACCGTGAGGTCGCGGCTCTCGTCGACGAGTTCCTCGTCGACCCGGCCGTCTACGAGGTCGCCGGCGAAGACCAGGACTCGAGCACCATCGAGCACCGTGTGCTCGTGATCGAGCACCGCGACAAGGCCGACATCCTCACCTCGCTCGTCGACCGCGACGGAAAGACCCTCGTCTTCGCGCGCACCCGTGCCTACGCCGACATGCTCGCCGAGCAGTTCGACGACGCCGGTATCCCGGCTGTGTCGCTGCACGGCGACCTCAACCAGGCCAAGCGCACGCGCAACCTCGAGCGTCTGACCTCGGGCCGAGTGAACGTGCTCGTCGCGACCGATGTCGCCGCTCGCGGCATCCACGTCGACGACATCGACCTGGTCGTCCAGGCCGACGCCCCTGACGAGTACAAGACGTACCTGCACCGTTCGGGTCGCACCGGCCGTGCGGGTCGTTCGGGTCGCGTCGTCACGCTGATCACGCGTCAGCGCCAGCGCCGCATGACGGAGCTGCTGGAGCGCGCCGAGATCGACGCCCCGTTCGAGAACGCCCGTCTGAACGACGACCTGATCGAGGAGATCGCCGGTCGCGTGCCGACCGCGGCAGACCTCACGGCCTGATCCGTCACGTTCGAAGGCCTCGTTCCCGCATCAGCGGGGGCGGGGCCTTCGTCGTCGCCGCGGCCGACGTGCGGTACAGGGGTGCGGGGTGCGTCGGGTGCGGTCGGGTGCGCGTCCAGCGAAGGAGATCTCTCACTCCGAAGGACTGATGCGTCGGATTGCTCCTTCGGAGCGCGTGATCTCCTTCCGAGCGTGCGGTGCGGGTTTCGCGGTACAGGGTGAGATCGGTTGCGGTGACGTCCTCTCGGGAGGAGAACTCCTCGTGGGGAGGGCGAACTGTCGGGAAGCATCCTCCCGACAGGAGTTCTCCGCCCGAGGGCGCGTCAGCCGAGCTGGTGCTCGTGGATCGCCGTGGTCAGCGTCGTGCCGTTGAGGTCGAGATAGAGAACCTGCTCGGTCACGGTGAGGGTCATGGTGTTGCGCCGCGCGATGAGCGGGGCGGCGGAGTCGATGAACCCGCGGTCGAAGCTGAAGACCCGGATGTCTTCGGAGCGATGGATGCGCTTGTCGGCCCACGGCGCCATGACCTTCAGCGGGTCGCGGTGCGTGTACACGACGGTGCGTTCGGCGAGGCGGCTGCCGTAGTGCAGTCGCTCGGCGTCGGGGGCGCCGACCTCGATCCAGGCGGTGGTCTGGCCGGTGAGGTCGCGCACGAGCACGGCCGGTTCATCGGTCTGCGAGATGCCGCCGCCGAACGTGATGCCCTCGGTGAACTCGAGGCCGTAGGCGAGCACGCGGGTCAGCATGTAGGCGTCGGTCTCGGACGGATGCCGCGCCACGCGCAGCGAGAAGTCGTCGTACACACCACGATCCATGTCGGCCAACTGGACGTCGAACGTGTGCATCGTGGAGCCGGTAGCCATAACGCTCGAGCCTACGCGCCCTTGCCCGAGCCGCTCGACCGTCAGCGCGTCAGCGCGTCAGAGCCGTCAGAACAGCATCGGCTGCGCGGGCGTCGGCGATGGCGCGAACGCGGGAGCCGGGCGCCCATGCGGCGCGGACGCCCGGATGCCGCGCACCGGGTAGTCGTCTTCGTGCGTGCCGTCGAGACCGTGCATTCGGATCAAGGGCCGCGCCCGCTTCGCGAGCCACTGCCGGTACCCCTTCGGCGCCTCGGCGGAGACGCCCGGATACAGCCCTCGATACGACGAGACCAGGTCTGGTCGGAACTCGCCGAGCCACTGCATGAACCAGGGCTTCACCCCGGCCCGCAGGTGCAGTGCGCCGTAGATGACGCGTGTCGCTCCTGCCTCTTTGATCCGGCGCAGGGCGGTGTCGATCGCCTCGACCGAGTCGGTCATGTGCGGCATGATCGGCATCAGGAACACGGTGACGCGGAAGCCCGAATCCCGCAGTGCGCGCACGGTGTCGAGCCTCGCCTGGGTGGTCGGGGTGCCGGGCTCGATCGCCTTCTGCAGATCGTCGTCGTACATCGCGATGGACATCTGGATGTCGACGGGCACCCGCTGCGCGGCCCTCGCCAGCAGGGGGATGTCTCGCCTGATCAGAGTTCCCTTGGTGAGTATCGACATCGGCGTGCCGGACGTGGCGAGCGCGTCGATGATGCCGGGCATCAGCGTGTACCTGCCTTCGGCGCGCTGGTACGGATCCGTGTTGGTGCCGAGGGCAACCGTCTCGTGTTCCACGCTGCCACGCCGAAGCTCTTTCTGCAGCACCTCGACCACATTGACCTTGACGACGATCTGCGAGTCGAAATCCGAACCGCCGTCGAGGTCGAGATACTCGTGCGTGCCTCGGGCGAAGCAGTACACACAGGCATGACTGCACCCGCGATAGGGGTTGATCGTCCACGCGAACGGCATGCGAGAGGCGCCGGGAACGTGACTGAGCGCCGAACTCCACAGCACCTCGTGGAACGTCATCCCTGCGAAAGCCGGGGTCGTCACAGTGCGCAGGACGTTCGATCGATCTTCGAGACCGGGCAGGGCGGCGGCATCGACGTCGCCGAGTTTCTGACCTTGCCACCGCATGTCAGATATTCGAACATAAGAACGAGTGAAGGTCAACTCGACGTGCGACATTTGTTCTAAACCGGTTAAGAGACAATGGAGTCATGCACTTCCCGCCGCAGCCTCAGCATGCGGCGGCGCGCTCCCCGATTCGCGGACCCGCACTGCCCATCGGTCTCGCCGTGGCCGCCGTCGGCATCCTGATGTCGCTGGCCGGCGCATGGGAGGCATCGTCGGTGCGGAGCGAGCTCTCGATGCCGCAGCCGTCGGTCGTGCGAGAGGTGCCCGCCGTCGAGGTGGGAGCCACGACCGCTGCCGACCCCTGCGCAGAGCCCGGTGTGCAGGCGGCGATCTCCGTCGCCGACGACGCGGCGATCATCGCCGGCTTCGGCGGGGGCGAGAGCTTCCGGGCAGCGGTTGTCGCCGGGAACGCACCCTGCATCGCGCTCGACGACCCTGCCCACGTCTGGGTGGTGGTGAACAAGGCGCGTCCGCTCGCGCCGCTCGCGTTCGATCCGCAGTCGCTCGCCGACATCCCGCTGCAGACGACGACCGAGTCGGGGCAGGCGCGGTCAGACGTCTCATCCGCCGTGGGAGAGCTCGCCGAGGCCGCCGACGCAGAGGGGGCGGGGCGCATTGGCGCCAACAACGGCTATCGCTCGTACGAGCTGCAGGTGGCGACGCACGATTCGCACGTGCGAGACAGCGGGCAGGCCGGAGCGGATGCCTCGTCGGCGCGGGCGGGACACAGCGAGCACCAGACGGGTCTCGCCCTCGATCTCGTCGCCTGCGAGTCGTCGTGCGGCGACATCGAGTCGTTCGGCGGCACCGCGCAGGGCGAGTGGGTCGCGGCGAACGCCTGGGAGTACGGCTTCATCGTGCGCTACGAGCAGGTCGGGTCGGGGATCACCGGATACAAGCCCGAGCCCTGGCATCTGCGGTACATCGGCCGTGAGCTCGCGGCCGCCTATCACCAGGGCGGCTATCACACGCTCGAGCAGTTCTTCGGCCTCCCAGCTGCGCCCGATTACGCGCACTGAACAGGCCGCGATCCGGCCCGGACGCCCCTGATGGTGGCATCCGACAACGGCGGTACCGAGTGTCACCGATTGTGGGATGCATTCTCACAACGAGCTGTCGCCGTGTCGGTGGCCCGGCATAGAATCGCCGGAGCAACGACGCACCGACGTTCAGGAGGACGCAATGGAACGCGACATCTACGAAGAGGATCACGAGGCATTCCGCGACCTCGTCAAGGACTTCGTCAAGCGCCACGTCACGCACGAGACGATCGAGAAGTGGGATGCCGACGGCGAAGTCGACCGCGCGACCATGCTCGCCGCCGGTGAAGCGGGAATCATCGGCCTCTCGGTGCCCGAGGAGTTCGGCGGCGCGGGCATGCTGCAGGACTACCGCTTCCGCGCGGTCGTGAACGAAGAGGTCATCGCCGCCGGAGCAGGATCGCTCGCCGGTGCCTTCGGCATCCAGGACGACCTCGCCGTGCCCTACCTCGTGCACATGGGCACGCAGGCGCAGAAAGAGAAGTGGCTTCCCCGCATGGCGACGGGTGAGGTCGTCGGCGCACTCGCGATGACCGAGCCGGGGGCCGGCTCCGATCTGCGCGGCATCAAGACCACGGCGAAGAAGACCGAGGGCGGCTACATCGTCAACGGCGCCAAGACGTTCATCTCGTCGGGAGCGACCGCCGACCTCGTCGTCACCTTCGTCAAGACCGGCGAGGGCAATCGTCCCGACGCCTTCAGCCTCGTGCTGATCGAGAACGGCATGGAGGGCTTCGATCACGGCAAGAAGCTGCACAAGATGGGCTTCCAGGGTCATGACACCGCCGAGCTGTCGTTCAGCGACGTGTTCGTTCCGGAGGAGAACCTCATCGGGGGCAAAGAGGGCATGGGCTTCATCCAGCTCATGATGAACCTGCCTCTCGAGCGACTCTCGATCGGTGTCGCAGGCGCCGCGGCAGCTCAGGCCGCCCTCGACTGGACCGTCGCGTACACAAAGGACCGCGAGGCGTTCGGCGAGCGGATCATCGACTTCCAGAACACGCGATTCAAGATCGCCGACATGGCGACCACCGTCGACGCGCTCTGGGCCTACATCGACCGCGCGCTGCTCGCCTACAAAGAGGGCAAGCTCTCAGCCGAGGAGGCCGCGAAGGTCAAGTTCTGGGCCACGGAGCGCGAGTGGGAGGTGCTCGACACCGGAGTGCAGCTGCACGGCGGATACGGCTACATCACCGAATACCCCATCGCGCGGGCGTTCCTCGATGCGCGCGTGCACCGCATCTACGGCGGTACGAACGAGATCATGCGCGAGATCGTCGGCCGTCAGATCGCCGGCAAGCGCTGACGTACATCTGACACGAAGGCCCCGGATGCCGGCATCCGGGGCCTTCGTGTGCGGTAGCAGGAGCCGAGGCGACGGGCCTCGAACCTGATTCGAAGGCTCAGGCCGAGCAGGTGCGCACCATCGCCGTCACTCGCATCGGCTGGCCGATCGGCGGGGGTCCGTCCGAGCTCGTCGGCGCGATCGATGATGCCCTCCGCCTGCACCTCTCGCTCTGAGAGCGGGGACCCTTGCGCTCGCGGCTCGAGAGAGCGGTTCCTTTCGCGGGCACGGCTTCGGAGATCGTGGCGCGCCGCGCCGGGGACGGATGCCGCAGCACGGCGTGCCGCCACCGGCATCCGACGTTGTGCCCGCGAAGCAGGGTGCGGGGCGGGGGTGAGGTCGGGGGGAGATGAGGTCGGGGGAGGTGAGGCGCGGGGGAGGTGAGGCGCGGGGCTCAGCGCGGCAGGCGAGTCCCGACTCCCGCGCGACGCAGCCGGTCGGCGATGAGGATGCCCAGCGCCGTGCCGCCGAGGCAGCTTGCGAGCGTGATCGCGAAGAAGGTGATCTGCAGGCCGAGGTCGAAGCTGCCGAGGTTGAATGACGTCCAGGCGAGGATCGGATAGACGATGCCGACGATCGCGGCGCCGAGATAGTGCAGCCAGGTTCCCCAGTACCGCCACAGCACGAACAGGAACGGCAGCTCGGTGAACGCCGCCCACCAGAGGTTGGTGGCGACGCTCGAGAATCCGTAGCCCGAGAACGGCACGATCACGAGCCCGGCGAGCAGGCCGACCAGCAGCCCGACGAGCGGGCGCCGCAGCAGACGCAGCGCGATCACCGAGGGCAGCAGCCAGAGCCCGGCGAGGGCGACGCTGACGAACGGGAGGCCGAGGAAGAGGAACGTCGAGATCCAGTTCGCGGGAGCCAGCAGGATGCCGCCGGCGACGCCGAGCGCGGCGCAGGTCAGGAGGATCGCGGTCGGAAACCGGAATCGCGAGCGCCCGGCGCCGGTGCGGGGTCGATTCTCTGCCCCGCGGGCAGGCTCCGCGTACGGGTTCGGGCCGACGGCATCCGCCCCGCTCATGCCCGGGGCCCCGCTGCCGCGTCGCGCGCGGTCTTCGCGAGGCGCCGGTCTTGCGGTAGCCGCAGAAGCTGACGGAGTTCTTGTCGACACCGCGCTCGCCGACGAGAAGCTGGCGGGCGCCGGAGGCGAGTGACTGCTCTCCGGCCGCATAGGCGGGGAACGGCGACTCGGGCAGCGTGAGGTCGCGGAGTCGTCCGAGCGCGAACGCACCAGGA
>NZ_JAGGPD010000169.1 GCF_018613995.1 Microbacterium sp. ISL-103
CCGTGCTCACGCGCATCGGTCGCGCCGCCGATGCTCACGAGTCGGCCGGGCTGCAGGCGGATGCCGACACCCGTCCGTACGGCCCGCACTGGGCAGGCACCGTGGGCCCGGGTGCACAGAGTCCGCAGGGCTATCAGGATTCGGTGCGGCAGGCACTCGACCGCATCTCTGCCGGC
This sequence comes from Microbacterium sp. ISL-103, assembly GCF_018613995.1. GTDB lineage: Bacteria > Actinomycetota > Actinomycetes > Actinomycetales > Microbacteriaceae > Microbacterium. Next base: position 177 of record NZ_JAGGPD010000169.1, read on the forward strand.
GAGCTGAGCAAGGTCGTGCTCGCCCGCGATCTCACCGGCAGCGTGCCCGCGGGCTCAGACCTGCGCCGCCTCGTGCGGGCGCTGTCGACCGGCTACCCCGACACGTGGGCCTTCGCGGTCGACGGTCTGATCGGCGCGAGCCCCGAGACCCTCGTCACCGTGCAGCAGCGCACCGTGACCGCGCGGGTGCTGGCCGGAACCATCGGACGCGGTGCCGACGCGGATGCCGACACCGAGGCATCCGCGCACCTGGCCTCCAGCACGAAGGATCTCGACGAGCACGAGTACGCGGTGCAGAGCGTGCTCGCCTCGCTGCGCGCGCACACGAGGGTCCTCGCGGCGAGCGAGCAGCCGTTCCTGCTGAAGCTCCCGAACCTCTTCCACCTGGCCACCGACGTCGAGGGTGAGCTGGCGGATGGCGGGTCGTCGCTGGACCTGATCGGCGCCCTGCATCCGACCGCCGCGGTGGCCGGCACACCGACCTCTGCGGCGATCGCGGCGATCCGCGAACTCGAGCCCTTCGACCGAGGGCGCTATGCGGGTCCGGTCGGATGGGTCGACGCTGCAGGCAACGGCGAGTGGGCGATCGCGCTGCGGTGCGCCCAGTTCTCACCCGAAGCGACACGAATCGCCGTCACTGCCTACGCCGGCGCGGGGATCGTCTCAGGATCCGACCCCGAGTCGGAGCTGCTCGAGACCCGGGTCAAGTTCCGTCCGCTGGTCGACGCCCTCGCCTGAGGCAGGCCGCGCTCAACTCGCGGCGAGGCGCTTCTTCTCTGCCTCGACATCGAAATCGGCGGCAGGCCACTGCGGATCGATCTGCTGCAGCGCGTCGAGAAGCAGCTCCTGCACCGCGAGACGTGCGAACCACTTGTGGTTCGCAGGGATCACATGCCACGGCGCCGCCTCGGTCGAGGTGCGCTCGAACATGGTCTGATACGCCGCCATGTAGTCATCCCAGAGCAGCCTCTCGTCGACGTCGCCCGGGTTGTACTTCCAGTGCTTGTCGGGCCGCTCGAGCCTCTCCATCAACCTCGCCTTCTGCTCGTCGGGAGAGATGTGCAGCATCACCTTGATGATGCGGGTGCCTGATGCCGCAGCGCCGGCCTCGAACTCGTCTATCGCGTCGTACCGGCGCTCGATCTCGTCTGCGGGAGCCAGCGATCGCACCCGGCCGATGAGCACGTCCTCGTAGTGCGACCGGTCGAAGACCCCGATGAATCCGGGCTGGGGCAGGCGCGGGATGACACGCCAGAGGAAGTCGTGCTGGAGCTCTTCGTCGGTCGGCGCCTTGAAGGCGGTGAGCGCGACGCCCTGCGGGTCGACGCCGCCGACCACGTGGCGCACGATGCCGCCCTTGCCCGCGGAGTCCATCGCCTGCAGGATCAGCAGCACCGAGTCCTTCGCGATCCCGACGCGGCTCTCGGCGAACAGTCGCTCCTGCAGCTGATTGAGCTCTTCGAGGCCCGATGCCAGGTCGCGCTTGCCGTCGGCTTTGCCGCCGCTGTACCCCGGCGTGCTCGCCGGATCGACGTCTGAGAGACGGAATCCGTCGCCGACCTGCAGGATCTTCGCCCACTCATGCGCTGTCATGCGTTCATCCTGCCACTGCGGGATCACCCGGTGCGGAAGAAGGTCAGCGCGCGAGCGGAACCTCGATCAGCTGACGACCGCCCGCCGGCGTGGTGAGCACCTGGTCGAGAGCAGTGCGGGTGGTGACCCGCTGATACTCCCAGCCGTAGGCGAGAGCGAGCTGCTCGAGTCGCACGGTGTGCGGCGTGTAGAAGGCACGGTCGAGATCGGCGCGGTCGGCGGTCGCGCCCACTTCGAGCCCGTCGAAGATCGTTCCGCCGCCGTCGTTGCCTACGATGACCTGCAGTCGCGGCTCGTCTTCATCGGGCGGCAGCAGAAGCGCTCCCACATCGTGGAGGAACGCGAGGTCTCCGAGCAGCACGCGAGTGATGCCCGGAGCACCACCGGCCTGACTCGCGAGTGCGATGCCCGTGGCGGTCGCGATCGTGCCGTCGATCCCCGCGAGTCCGCGGTTGGCGTGCACCGGAACCTTCTTGCCGCCGAGCACAGTGTCGGCGACACGCACCAGCCTCGATGATCCGAAGACGAGGCGATCGTGCGGCCAAGTCGCCCGCCACACGGCGTCGGCCAGGAATGAGCGGTCTAGCGGACGACGCACGGCCGCAAGCTCCGCCTTCACGGCGTCACGGCGCTCTGCGGGATCGGTCGAAGCGAGGCCGTCGGGATCCGGAGCACGCTCGCTGAGATCGACCACCTGCGCGGCCGATGCCGTGAGCCAGGCGCCGAGCCACTCGCGGTCGGCCGGACCGGACGCGACCGAGACCGAGGCCGCAGGCGTCGTGCGACCGTTGAGGTTCAGTTCTTCTCCCCCGCGGCGCACCGCGATCACCTCGACGTCGGTGCGCGACAGCACCCGCGTGACCTCGCGGCTCAGAGTCGGATGCCCGAGCACCACCACGCGCTCGATCCGTCCGCCGAGCTCGTCGTCGCTCAGCAGCGCTCGATAGCCGTGCACGATCTGACGCCCGAACCGCGCACCGCTGACGATCTCGGCGATGAGCGGCCAGGATCCGGCATGCGCGATCTCTTCGGCATCTGCGCCGGCATCCGCCCCCGCGATCACGACCGTGCGGGGTCCGCGGCCGATCACGAACGGCTCTGCAGGTGTGGGCTTCGGCGCCTCACCGGGGGTGATGTCGACGGTCGGGATCTCGCCCGACAGCGGCTCGCGCGACGGCAGGTTCAGGTGCACGGGGCCGGCGACACCGGGGAGACCGTGCGCGGCATCCGCCCCCATGGCGACCGCGACGGCGTGAGGGGCGATGCCCGACCAGTCGCCGTCGCCCGGCACGGGGGCATCGATCTGCTCGCGCACCCAGAGGCCGAACATTCCGGGCTGGCGCGTGGCCTGATTCGCGCCGACGCCGCGGAGCTCGGGCGGGCGATCTGCGGTGAGCAGCAGCAGCGGGACGCCGGAATGGAACGCCTCCATCGCTGCGGGCAGCAGGTTCGCCGCGGCCGTTCCCGAGGTGCAGAGCACGACCGCCGGCACGCCGGTCTCACGTGAGAGCCCGAGGGCGGTGAAGCCGGCGACGCGCTCGTCGATGCGGACGTGCACTCGCAGATGCCCCTGATTGGCGGCGTGCACCGCGGCGAGCGCGAGGGCCTGCGACCGCGATCCGGGCGAGAGCACGAGGTCGCGCACACCGTGGCCGATGAGGTCTGCGATCAGCGATGCGGCAGCATCGGTCGCCGGCGATGTCGTCACGGACGCGGGTCCGGTGCCGTGCCGTCGTCCGTCTCGTCTTCGAGCCGCGCCAGCTCCTCTTCGAGGCGGCGGATGCGGGCATCCTGCTCGCTCTTGCTGATGGTGCGGAGGAACTGGGGGTCGTCGTCGGGGGCGACGATGCGGATCGCTCCGCCGTTGTCGTTCGCGCGGCGGCGGCCGAGGACGAACCAGAGGATGCCGCCGATGACCGGAATGAAGACGACGATGGCGATCCAGGCGGCCTTGGGCACGCCTCGGTGCCGCGTCGCCGGCTGCACTGCGCAATCGACGATGCTGTACACCCAGAAGATGGCTGCCAGGAACCCGCCTACGATCAACAGTCTCGCCACACCTCCAGTGTAGGCGGGTCAGCGAGCGGCGGCTCTGCCGGAGCGGTATGAGCGTGATCCGGTCGGCCTCATCGCCGCTGCGGGTACGGTCGATCCATGACAGATCCTCTCGACATGATCGCCCGCCAGCAGCCCCTCGCCTCGGAGTTCGGCCACCGAACCACGGCGGCCGAGGTGATCGCCGGCGCCGACCTCGCGGGCACGCGCGCGATCGTCACCGGCGGGTACTCGGGGCTCGGACTCGAGACCGTGCGCGCTCTCACGGATGCCGGCGTGCGCGTGATCGTTCCTGCGCGGCGCCCGGATGCGGCACACACCGCCCTCGACGGCATCGCCGAGGTCGAGGTGCGTGCCGCCGACCTCGGCGATCTCGACTCGGTGGCGGCGTTCACCGAGTCCGTGCGTCGCGACGGGCAGCCGATCGACCTCGTGCTCAACGTCGCCGGCATCATGGCCACGCCGTTCGGGCGTACAGCCCAGGGATTCGA
>NZ_JAGGPD010000170.1 GCF_018613995.1 Microbacterium sp. ISL-103
GGTGACCCCGAGGTGTGGATCACCCGCGCGCTCGTCGTGCTCGTCGCGGCCTCCCCGTGTGCGCTGGCGATCTCGGTGCCGCTGACGGTCGTCGCTGCGATCGGTGCGGCGAGCAAGTTCGGTGTGATCATCAAGTCCGGCGCCGTTTTCGAGCGCTTCGGGACGGTCCGGCACGTCGCCGTCGACAAGACCGGAACCCTCACCCGCAACGAGCCCGTGGTCACCGCCGTGCTCACCACGAACGGTGTAACCGAGGTCCAGGCGTTGGCGTGGGCGGCTGCCCTGGAGCAGCACAGCACACATCCTCTTGCCTCAGCAATCACCGCCGCAGCCTCGGGGACACCGGCAGCTGCAGATGTGACCGAGCAGGCCGGCCACGGTATTGACGGCACCGTCGACGGATCGAGAATCACCGTCGGCAGTCCCCGCTGGCTGGACGCCGGCGACCTCGTCGAGCGGGTCGCAACGCTGGAAGAGCAGGGCATGACCGTCGTCATCGTGCACCGCGACGGGTCACCGGTCGCCGCGATCGGCGTCCGTGACGAGCTGCGCCCTGAAGTCTCTGACGTAGTCCGGACACTCACCGGCCAGGGCGTCGGCGTGACGATGCTCACCGGCGACAACGCCCGGACCGCTCGTGCTCTGGCTGCGCAGGCCGGGATCAGCGCCGTGCGAGCGGAGCTGCGCCCGGAGGACAAAGCGACCGCGATCGCAGAACTGTCGAAGGCAGGACCGGTCGCGATGATCGGCGACGGCATCAACGATGCCCCGGCCCTCGCTAGCGCAGACGTCGGCATCGCGATGGGCGCGACAGGCTCCGACGCAGCGATCGAATCCGCCGACGTGGCCTTCACCGGCCATGATCTGCGCCTCATCCCGCGGGCGTTCGATCACGCCCGGCGCGGTCGACGGATCATCAACCAGAACATCATCCTGTCGCTGCTGATCATCACCGCCCTGCTCCCGCTCGCGCTCTTCGGCGTCCTGGGGCTCGCGGCTGTCGTCCTGGTCCACGAGGTCGCGGAGGTCATCGTGATCCTCAACGGCCTGCGTGCCGCCCGCACGCCACGACTGGAAAGCTGATGCTCGCCACCATCGGTTCAGCGATCGGCCTTTTTGCGGCGACGAACATCGACGACATCGTCGTGCTCACCGTGCTGTTCCTCGCCTCCAGTCGAGGGAAACCCCGCCCGTGGCAGATCATCGCAGGCCAGTATCTCGGGTTCATCACCCTGGTCGTGATCAGTGTGATAGCCGCGCTCGGGCTCACGATCGTTCCGGACGAATGGGTCGGGTTCCTGGGTCTGATCCCGCTCGGCATCGGCGTGTGGACGCTCATTCGCGGCTTGCGCCGCAACGGCGACAATGACGACGACGACCCCAAGATCACCGCGGTCGGACTATGGAGCGTCGCAGGGATCACCATCGCCAACGGGGCCGACAATATCTCCCTCTACACGCCAATCTTCCGCACCAGCACCCCAGTCGACGTCGCGATCATGATCGTCGTGTTCCTCATCCTCGTCGCGGTCTGGTGTGCGGCCGGTCGGCTCATCGGCACCAACAAGGCAGTCACCGAAGCGCTGGAGCGCGTCGAGCACTGGCTGGTACCGGCAGTGTTCATCGGCCTGGGCCTGTTCATCCTGATCGAATCTGGGGTCATCGTCCGTCTGATCGAGGTCCTCGCATGACCTCCTCCCGGACAGAGGCCCGCCCGCCCGCTGCGCGCAAGGTGTCGTCGGCACGGCGG
>NZ_JAGGPD010000171.1:0-4586 GCF_018613995.1 Microbacterium sp. ISL-103
CACCGCGGTCACCGTGTACGACTGCGACGTGAGGTCTTGGGTCGACGTCGCGCTCCACGAGCCGTCGGCGGCGACCGTCGCCGTGGCGATGACCGTGCCGTCATCCGTCAGCACCTCGATCACGAGCCCCGGCTCCCCGATGCCCGCGAACGTGGGGTGCGGCCCCGCCGATGCCGAATCGATCACGACCGACGAGTGGCTGGCCACGAGGCCGGTCTTCAGCCACGGGGTGCCCGCCGTCGTGTACGGGCGCAGCACCAGCTTGCCCTCGGTCGCAGACGCCCCGACCGTGAGACGACGGGTCTCGACGGGCCGATTCACCGCGTTCAGTGAGAAGCTCGCGCCGTCAGCGCTGCGCTCAGCGCTGAAGAGCTGGTTCTTCGAGCCGTCGCAGGCTGCCGCGACGGGTTCGCCGGCACCGGAATAGTCCAGGCAGAGGCCTCCGCTGCTGATGGTGCCGGTCGCACCCACCGCCGGGAGGGCGACATCGGCCGCGGCGCTCGCGGTCATCGTCGGCTGGGCGCCGACGACCAGAGCGTCGAGCGTGAAGTTGCCCTGCGCGAGCGTGCCGACAGCCGTGCCAGGCGTCTGTGCGCCCGCGGGTGCGACGGCGCAGAACCAGGCGACACCACCGACCAGCAACCCTGCGGTGATCTTCGTGGACTTCTTCATGTGCTGCCTTTCGGACGGCTCGCGGCGCATGGCGCCACGAACGAGAGTGATGCACGGATCGTGCGTGAGGGATCGTGCGTATGGGTGGGTCGTAGGGGTGCGGCGTGCGGGTGGGTCGTGCGTGAGGGGACCGCAGTCACGCGGAGGTGCCGGGGGCCGATTCGAGAGCCTCGACCACGGCGGCCGACAGAGCGGAGAGGGCTCGGTGGGCGGCGGCCGGATCATCGCGCCTGATGGATCCGAGGGCGGTGCCCAGCAGTGCGCGGCGGCGTTCCCGACCGGGCTCGAGGTCGACACCGTGGCGGTGCATCGTCTCAGCGGCGAGGAAGAGCCGAAGCGGCTCGGCGTAGTCCCGCACAACGCGCTCGCCGAGGCGATCGAACTCTCGCTCGATCAGGAACCCGGCCACGTCGAGGTAGTCGGTCAGTTCGCACCCGGACATCGGCGGAAGCGTGAGCGGTATGGCGGGGGCGGCGGCCGCGTCGGCCGACCTCCGCGTCACCGTGTCGAGAGTGCCGATCGTGAGAAGGCGACCGATGATCTCGGCGCGCTCGATCATGTCGTGGATCGTCCACTCGGCGACGCGAGTGCCCGCGTTCGGAGACACGTGGACCAGCCGCAGATCAGCGAGTCGCTGCAACGCCTCGCGCACCGGAGTGCGGGAGACCGACCAGCTGTGCGCGAGCAGATCGAGTCGCAGACGATGCCCCGGCGGCAGGCGTCCGCTGATGATCTCCTCCAGCAGTCGCTCATAGGCGAGTCCGCTGAGCAGCTGCGGTCGCAGCTGTTCTTCCAGGGAGCCCATCGGCATGGTGCGCCTCTCTCGGGTAACTAACATATTGGATGATTAGAGGATGACATACTTAATGGGTAACCACAAATCAACTAATATTTGAGAGAGTCATGGAATCGAAGGACATCGCGATCGTGCTCGGAACCCGACCCGAGATCATCAAGCTCGCCCCGGTCATCGCCGAGCTCGGTGATCGCGCTCTCGTGGTTCACACGGGACAGCACTACGACCGCGAGCTGTCGGGGCAGTTCCTGGATCAGTTCGGGATCGGGATGCCCGACGTCGTGCTGCAGGGGGTCGGCGGGAAGGATCGCGGCACGCAGATCGCCACAGCCATCGGTGCACTCACCGAGGTGCTCTCGGCCACCCCGGTGAAGGCCGTCATCGTGCACGGCGACACGAATGCGGCGTCGGCGGGTGCCCAGGCGGCGAACTACGCCGGCATCCCCGTGATCCATGTCGAAGCGGGACTCCGCTCCCACGACCGCTCGATGCCCGAAGAGCTGAATCGTCGTGTCATCGCAGTGCTCGCGGATGTGCACTGTGCCGCCACCGCGCACAACGCCGACAACCTGCGCCGTGAGGGCGTCGGGGCCGAGCGGATCGTCGTCACCGGGAACACCATCGTCGAGGCGACCCGGGAGTCACTGAGCCGCGGCCCGGCATCCATCACCCCTTTCTTCCCGCTCGGTCGCGTGCCCGAGCGCTTCGCGCTCGCGACGATCCACCGGCCGGAGAACACCGACACTCGCGCCGCGCTCGCGAGAGTGCTCCAATCCCTCGCAGAGATCGCCGTTCCCGTGCTGCTGCTCGCCCACCCGCGCACCCGTGCCGCAGCGGCGCGGTTCGACCTCACTCATCTGCTGGATCGGATGCTGCTCTCCCACTCCGCCGACCACCAGGAGTTCCTGACCCTGGCGTCTCGCGCCGCCCTGCTCGTCTCGGATTCCGGAGGACTGCAGGAGGAGTGCACGGTCATCGGGAAGCCGCTGCTGGTCATTCGGCGCAGCACGGAGCGGCCGGAGTCGATCGACGCCGGGTTCGCGCAGCTCATCACTCCCGAGCAGGACATCGCCGCCGCTGCGAACCTCCTGCTCGCGGCTGACGAACACGATCTCGACGAGAAGCCGTGCCCGTATGGCGACGGCAGTGCCAGCGCGCAGATCGCCGACATCGCGAGAGACGTCGCCGCTGCTCGCTGGGAGGGAACTCGCCTCGCCCTGGCGGCGTGAGCGAATGCGGCCGGTGGCGGACTCGCGACGCCGGGCTGTCTCGTGGTGCCGGTGCTCACTGACGTCGCCTGGCGACCCCCGCTGACCCGCCCGAGACTTGTCGATATATTAGATATTCACACGGCTTCCGGTTAGCATAAAGGTATGCCAGTGCCGACTACTCCCGCGCGGATGCCGCGCAAGCTGCTGCGGGACCAGATCTTCGACTCTCTTCTCGACGCGATCGTGTCGGGAGACCTGGCGGCCGGCGAACCGATCTCAGACAAGCAGCTCGAGACGTGGCTCGGCGCCTCCCGTACGCCGATCCGTGAGGCGGTGAATCGGCTCGCGGGCATGGGCCTGATCGAGGTCGCCCCTCAACGCGGCACGCGGATCGCTCCGCTCGACTCCACACGTTTCGCCGAAGAGATGGAGATGCTCGGCGTCGTGTACTCCGCGACGGTTCGCGAATCCGTCGCTCTGCTCACAGACGAAGATCGTTCTCAGATCCGCGAGCTGCACGATCGTGTGAGTCGCACGGAGAACGCGCTGGAGCGCGCACGCATCGTCGATGCACTGATGAGCGTGTTCATCGACCGGTACCGCAACACTCACGTGCAGCGGATACGCGAGAAGTCCGTGCCCCACGTCACACGCATGATCACGGCCCGCCCCGGCGCCCTCGACGCGACCGACACCTCGGCGGCACTCGATGCACTGGCGGCTGCGGCGGCAGCAGGAGAAGCGGATGCGGCAGCCGATGCCACCCGGGCGTACTTCACGGCGGGAGCCGCGAGCGTGCTGGCGCGCGACGCGGCCGAAGCTGCTGCAGCTGCGCAGACGACCGCATCCGAGAACGAGGGGGCCTGATGCCCACGACCGACGCCCCCCAGCCCCGCCGCCTGTTGCGCGACGAGGTCTATGACACCATCCTGGGTGCGATTCTCGACGGCACACTCGAGCCGGGCGAGGTGCTTCATGATGAAGAGCTGATGACCTGGTTGGGATCGTCGCGCACACCGATCCGCGAGGCGCTGAACCGCCTTGCCGAAGAAGACGTGGTCGAGCTGGTGCCGCACCGCCACACACGTGTGGCCCCCATCGATATCGCAGCCGTCAACGAGGGCCTGTTCGTCACGGGGGCGATCCACGAGCACATCGCGCGGACGAACACCGCGAATCTGACGGATGAGCAGATCGACGAGCTGAGACGTCGGCTCGTGCTCGTGAGCGAGGCGGTGGACGGCGACGATGCCGTCGCCCTCGGGCAGGCGATCCGCGAGTACTTCCTCGTACTGGTCGCCGCGTCGCCGAATGCGGTGTTGCGCGCGAAGGCCGAGACCCTTTCGTTGAAACTGACACGGTTCCTCACTCCGAGGGAGAACCTGCGGACCCCTGAGCAGGCGCTCGAATTCCTCCACGGAATCACGGCGGCCGTCGAGAAGCGCGACGGCGATCGCGCCGGTGACCTCAGTCGCGAGCTCCACGCGACCACCCGCAGCAACTTCATCGATCACTACCGCGAGTCCGACCCCTCGGACTGACCCCGCCACCGCTTCACCCCTCCGACCGCCCCGGGTCACATCGCCCACTCTCGGCCCAGGCTGCGCCGGCACGGCTCAGCGCACGCTCGATTCGGGATGTGCACGCTGGGCTCACTATGTGCCCGCGATTTATTGACCCGGCGACGTCCGCCGATTGTGCGCCCGCGGCTCAGAGCGTGGGCGCACCTTCACCTGAGGTGTTGAGTCTCGACGCATTCCGAATCGGATCGCTGCCAGTCGGGGCGCCCCGAGTAGAGGCGCTGCGGTTCGGATCGCGCTGATTCGAGGGGCTGCGATTCGCGTTACTCGCAGTCCAACCGCCGCGCCGCCCGCCCTGGCGTTTTGCGGCGACGCGCTTTTTCATGC
>NZ_JAGGPD010000171.1:4807-5228 GCF_018613995.1 Microbacterium sp. ISL-103
ATGCACGGTGAACACCCGGTCAGTGGGCGTGAGCCCGATGATGCGACCCTCGTCGAACAGGACCCGTTGGATCGCCCCCGCGCACGCGACCTGCGCGGCGACCGAGACGGGGACGTGGGCACCGGATCCGGGGATCGTCGCCCACCCGGTGTTGCGGCTCGTCCCGAAGGTGGCACCCGGTCCGAAGGCTGAGCCCGCGGCGTGAGAGGCGTGAGTGGCGGGGTTCGCGAGGTCGTGGGCGTCGACGTTGACGACGAGGACCGGGGATGCACCACCGAGCGTGGGCATGTCTTTGTGACGGGCAGCGATCACCACCACCGCCGCGAGAGCATCATGACGCTTCTGCGCCGCAGTGCGGTCATCGATCACGCACCGCGGATCAGAGTTGAACGGATCAGCACCCTCCCCCTCGGCATCCGCA
>NZ_JAGGPD010000172.1 GCF_018613995.1 Microbacterium sp. ISL-103
CGACGAGTGCGCCGACGATCGCGCCACCGAGATGCGCCTGCCAGGCGATGCCGCCGATGATGAAGCCGAAGACGAAGTTGATCCCGAGGATCACCAGGAGTCCGGTGACGTTCGCGCCGATGTGCCGACCGATGATCAGCAAGGCGGCCATCAGTCCGAAGATCGCGCCCGAGGCGCCGACGGTGAACGTGCCCGGCGCGATGACGGCGAAGGCGAAGGAGCCGCCGAGACCGCTGATCAGATACAGCGAGAGGAAGCGGACTCGGCCGAGCATCGGCTCGAGACTCTGCCCGAGCAGCCACAACGCGAGCATGTTCAACGCGAGATGGATGAATCCCCCGTGGGCGAAGACAGCGGTGAGCAGTCGCCACGGTTCGAAGGGGAACACGGTCAGGTTCGGGTACAGGTACAGCGCGTTGAACCGGAGGGCATCCGTCAGGACGTCCCCGATTCCGGGGATCATCTGCACGAGGCCGATGAACGACGTGACAGCGAGCAGCACGTACGTGACGATCGGCTTGCCGCTGCGCACGGTGGCCGTCGCCGTGTTGCGGCCGCCCCACCGTCGTTCGGCGCGCTTCTGGGCGGGAGTGCGGTTCTTGCGCTCTGCCGCCATGCACTCGGGGCAGATCACCCCGACGGCCGCCTGCGTCTGGCATTCGGGGCAGATGGTGCGCAGGCACCGCTGGCAGAGCACGAAGCTCTGCCGATCCGGATGCCGGTAGCAGAAGTTGTCGCGGTTGTCCGCGAACTCAGGCGTCGTCATCCGGATCGGCCAGCGTCGACGTCAGGCCGCGACGATGTCGATCGACTGCAGCACGACGGGCTCGATCGGGCGGTCGCCCGCAGCCGTCGGCACGGCGGCGATAGCGTCGACGACGGCCTTGGAGGCGTCATCGGCGACCTCACCGAAGATCGTGTGCTTGCCCTGGAGCCAGGGGGTGGGGTCGGTCGTGATGAAGAACTGCGAGCCGTTGGTGCCCTCGGGCTTGCCCGTGATGGCGTTGCGACGCAGACCCGCGTTCGCCATGGCGAGGATGTAGGGCTCGTTGAAGTTGAGCTCCATGTTGATCTCGTCGTCGAAGTTGTAGCCGGGGCCGCCGACGCCCTGTCCGAGCGGGTCGCCGCCCTGGATCATGAAGTTCGGGATGATGCGGTGGAAGACGACATCCTTGTAGAGAGCGCCCTCGCCCGGCTTGCCGGTGGCGGGGTGCGTCCACTCCTGGGTGCCGTCGGCCAGACCGACGAAGTTCTTGACCGTCTTCGGAGCGTGGTCGCCGAAGAGGTTGATGACGATGTCACCGTGGTTGGTGTGCAGTGTTGCGACATGAGAAGCGTGAGCCATACGTCCATTCTCGCAGAGCTTCCCATGAGTTGGCCCTCGCCTAGCGCTGTTGTCGCTCCGACGCAAGGGTTCGGCGATTCCCTCCCCCCATCCAGGGTCGCGTGGCAAGATGGGGAATCCGTACTCCAATCGACAGGAGAGCATCGTGAGCATCAGCCGCAAGCGGAAGAAGGAACTGCGTCGTCTTCAGGCCGACGCCAACCAGCTCTGGGAGAACCAGCAGGTACTCGTCGGGCACGCCGCCGACGTGGCGCGCGAAGCCGGCCGCCAGCTCGGCCACTTCGGTCGCGAGCAGGTGGGTCCTGTCGTACAGGACACCTACAACCGTCGCCTCGCCCCGGTCGTCGACCGCAGCGTCCGCTTCGGACACCACGTGGTGGATGACAAGGTCGTCCCGATCGTCGGCGGAGTCGTCGGCACCGCGCTCACCGCGTGGGACGTCGCCAATGCCAAGCGCGAAGGCGTAGTGAAGAAGGTGCGCAAGGCCACCAAGCCCGAGCCCAAGGGCCCCGGCGTCGGCTCGGTCATCGCCATCATCCTCGGTGCCGCCGCAGCTGTGGGCGTGCTCTACGCCGCATGGCAGGCACTGCGCGCCGACGACGAGCTCTGGGTCGCCGACGACCCGCTGTCTGCTCCCAACGCGTGACCTCGACCACGGAGCCCCCGGCCGCTGAGCCGGGGGATCTCCATGCTCGGGTGAAGGATGCCGCGGCGTCGCGCGGCCTCGACATCGAGATCCTCGAGCGGCCGGCCGCACGCAGTCTCTTCGAGGCCGCCGAGCTGCTCGGCATCCTTCCCTCCGGAATCGTGAAGACGCTCGTCGTCAAGCGTTCCGATGACACCTACCTCTTCGCGCTCGTCCCCGGCGGTCGGTCGATCTCCTGGCCGAAGCTCCGAGCGGTGGTCGGTGTCAACAAGCTGCGTCTTCCCGAGCCCGAGCTGGCCCTCGCCGCCACCGGGTACGAGCGCGGAACCATCGTGCCGATCGGCAGCACCACCGACTGGCCGGTGTTCGCCGACGAGTCGATCGTCGGCCAGCGGATCGCGATGGGCGCCGGGGCGCACGGCTACAGCCTCTTCGTCGAGGCCGACGATCTCATCGCCGCGTACGGCGCGACCGTCGCCGACATCTCGGTGCCCGAAGAACCGCGAGACTGAGCGGCAGCGGCGTCGGTTCCCTCAGAGGATGCCCGCCATGCGCAGCGCGATGTCGACCAGCTTCACCCTCTGCAGCTCTTTCACGGCGTCGAGGGTGAACCACTCCGCCATGTCCGTCGATCCGTCGGTCTCGAAGCGCAGCCGGCCGCCGCTGACCGAGGCCCGATAGACGATGCGCAGGGTGTGCAGTGGCTCGTCGGACTTGTTCACCCGCTGGCTGGCAGGGATCACGCGCGAGTGAATGCCGAGCAGCTCACCGACCTTGACCGAGTAGCCGGTCTCCTCTCGCAGCTCCCGACGCACCGCGTCTTCCGGCGCCTCGCCCGCCTCGAGGCCGCCTCCGGGCATGGTCCACGCGACGCGGCGCCCCTCGATCCAACGCGCGAGAAGTATGCGCCCGTCGTCATCGGTGACGACTGCGTATGCCGCGACACGCATGTCCATGGATTCACCATAACGGCACCGGCTCTGCCTCATCGCTCATGTGTCGGGCGACGGCAGAGCACGACGAATCGATCACGAATCAAGAAGCACAGCAGGATGCCGCATCCGTAGTGTGAGGTTGACCGCAGATCCCCCCCGAAAGGAGTCGGCCATGGCTGACACAGAGAAGAACTTCAGTGCCGAAGAACGCGAGGCCATGAAGGAGGCTGCCGCCGACAAGCGCAAGTCCCGCTCGCGGGCGAAGAAGACGCCTGAGGAAGTGCGCGCCGAGGGTGTCGCCGACCTCGAGGCAGCGGTGGCGAAGCTTCCTGACGAGAAGGATCGTGAACTCTCGAAGGCCCTGCACGAACTCGTCACCGAGGTCGCCCCCGAGCTGATACCGCGCACCTATTACGGCATGCCGGCATGGGGCAAGGACGGAAAGGTGCTCTGCTTCTTCCAGCCGGCGAGCAAGTTCAAGGTGCGCTACGGGACCTTCGGCTTCGAGCCGATCTCGAACCTCGACGACGGCACCATGTGGCCGACCGCCTACGCCCTGCTCGATCTCTCGGCCGCGAACCGCACGCTGCTCACCGAGCGCATCCGTCTCGCTGTGAGCTGAGTCGACGTTCCTGCGGCGGGGCATGCGCAGTAGCGTGGATGCCGTGAGCACACTGCCGTTCCCCGCATCCGTCTACTCCGCCCGACTCGAGCGTGCGGCGGCTCTCGCCGCCGACGCCGGCCTCGACGGGATCGTGGTGGGCCCGGGACCCGATCTGCAGTATCTGGTCGGCGTCGAAGGCGACACGATCGAGAGACTGACGGCACTGGTTCTCGGCCCTGGTCTGGCTCCCACGGTCGTCGTGCCGCGAATGGAGCTGGCGAAGGTCAGGTCCACCGCCGTGGGTCAACTCGGCCTCGCCGTCTCGGACTGGGTCGACGGCGAGAACGCCTACGACCTCGTCGCCCACGCCATGGGTTCGGCCGCCCGCATCGGAGTCTCCGACGCGCTGCCGGCGCTGCACGTCATCCCTCTCGCCGATCGACTCGACGTGCGCGTCGAACTCGCGACACCGGTGCTTCGCGAGAGCCGCATGATCAAGGATGCCGACGAGGTCGCTGAGCTTCGCCGAGCGGGTGCCGCGATCGACGCCGTGCACCGGCGCGTGCCCGAGTGGCTGCGCGCCGGGCGCAGCGAGCGCGAGGTGGCGGCTGACATCGCCGAGGCCATCGTCGCCGAAGGCCATCGCACCGTCGAGTTCGTGATCGTCGGCTCGGGCCCCAACGGCGCCGATCCGCACCACGAGGTCTCGGACCGTGTCATCGATGACGGCGACGTCGTGGTCGTCGACATCGGCGGCGCCGTGCCCAGCGGATACAACTCCGACAGCACCCGCACCTACGTCGTCGGCACTCCCGCCGATCTGGCCGCCGAACGCATCGCCGTGCTCGTGCTCGCGCAGCAGGCCGCCGTCGACGCCGTGCGTCCCGGCGTCACAGCGGAAGATGTCGACGCTGCCGCTCGACGTGTGCTGGCAGACGCCGGCCTCGGCGAGGCCTTCCTGCACCGCACGGGCCACGGCATCGGCGTCTCGGTGCACGAAGAGCCCTACATCGCTCCCGGCAACGACCTGGTACTGCGTGAGGGCATGGCCTTCAGCATCGAACCGGGCATCTACTTCGCGGGAGAATGGGGCGCCCGTATCGAAGACATCGTCGTGGTGACGGCCGACGGGTGCGAACGTCTCAATGTGGCGCCTCACGAGCTGCGCTCTGTCTGACAGCCTTCACTCCCCAACGCGTGGGAGGAGATCTCCCCGACGGAGGAGGATCTCGCGCGATCTGTCCTCCCCCCCGGTGGTTCTCCGCCCGACCGACGCCTCTTCGCGCAGCGGTCAAGCCCCTTTGTCAGCTGTGAGGGCTGCCCCAGACTCGACGCATGGCATCCGCAGAGGGCGACCGCACCGATGGCGCCGCCGGCCCGCAGAAGACGGCCGACGGCCATCACGTCGTGATCGAGGGGCGCAAGTGGCGTGCGACCGACCCGACGATCCCCGAAGCGTTCCGCCAGGAACTCGTCGACGAGCTGATGGCCGCGCGCAGAGCCGTGAAGGCTCAGGATGCCGACGCTCGGCGCCGAGTGCAGGATGCGAAGACGGCCCTCGGTGAGCGCGGGGCACCATGGTGGGAGGAGCACGGCGGCGAGGCCTTCGACGAGCGGATCGCGGCGACGCTGCGTGCGCTCACCCGGAAACGGGCGGAGTCGTCGATCTGCCCGAGCGACGTCGCCCGCACGGTGGGTGGTGACACCTGGCGTCCTCTGATGCCCGAGGTCCGGCGCGTGGCAGCAGAACTCGCCGACCGCGACGAGATCGTGGTCACTCAGAAGGGCGAGCCGGTGAGCATCCGTAAGGCGAGGGGACCGGTGCGGATCATCCGCGGCCCGAAGCTCTGATCAGAGCGCGTCGTAGTACCCGCTGTAGGGGAAGTCGACATCGCCGGTGTCACGAGGGTCGTACGCCACGTTCGAGACGCTGATCGTCACCTGGGTGGTCGGCGTGATGAGCACGCTGATCGCCTTGTTGCCGACCACGACCATGTCGACGAATGTTCCTCCGGTCTTCGTCGCATCCTCGATGCGTCGTCGGATGCCCTCGACATCCTGGTCCTGCGCGAGCAGGAACCGGGAGCCATCGAAGACTATCTCGGTCTGGATCATCGTCTCCCCGTCGCTCATGCGTGCACGCTACGCGTTCACAAAAGATGTGTGAAGGGGGGTTGAAAAGTGGGCGGACTCCTGAGAGGGCCTCGCGACACCGAGGCTGATCAGCCCTTGCGGACCGACGGATGCATGCCCTGCGCGAGTTGTTAACAGGGTTGTTAACACCTGTGGAGGAATCCGGCAGGACCTGGTCGAAGGCGGTCGTCTCAGCGATCAGGATGTCGGAGGGGAGAAACGAGAAGGCCCCGCACGAGGCGGGGCCTTCTCGAACTGTCTCAACACAGTGTGGAGCCTAGGAGATTCGAACTCCTGACATCCTGCTTGCAAAGCAGGCGCTCTACCAACTGAGCTAAGGCCCCGTGAGGGAATTTGTTTAGTTGAGGAGTGGGCCCACCAGGACTTGAACCTGGGACCTCTTCATTATCAGTGAAGCGCTCTAACCGCCTGAGCTATGGGCCCGTCAACCTCCGAAACTTTACCGGAGATTCTCGCAAATACCCAATCGAGGGCGGGGACCCCACGGATCCCCGCCCTCGACCGCGATCACCGACCCGGTCGGATCGTCACGCTGCCTGCCGAGAGAGAGACGTCGATCGCGTTCCTCGTGTCGGAGGACTGGTCGACCTTCGCATCCAGCGACCCGGCACTGACGTCCTGGACGATCGAGTACGACTCGTCCGGAACCGTGAGGTCGACGGATCCCGCGCTCACGTCGATCGTGGTCTGTGAGGGCGCACGGCCCGTCAGCTCGACGTTGAGGTCTCCGGCCGCGACAGTGAGATCTGCGTCGTCGACGCCGTCGAGAGTGGCGTCTGCACGCCCGGCACTCATGTCGATTGTCAGACTGCTCGCCGACCCCTCGACATCGAGCGCACCCGCGTTGACGGTGACGTCGAGGGCACCGAAGTCGCCGACCACGTCGAGGCTGCCGGCATCGAGGGTGAGTTCGGCGTCCAGTGCCGCGTCACGCAGATCCTCGGGAAGCGTCAGCACGGCGGATTGGTCGTCACCGAACCAGCCGCCGAACCACCACCCGAAGCGGAACTCGGGGCTCCGGACCACCAGTTCATCGCCGTCGCGCTCCAGCGTCCACGCCGGACCTCGGGAGTTCGTGACAGCGAGCTCAGCCTCCTCGACGTCGCCGAACTCGATGCGCATGTTGCCGGCATCCACGTCGAGGTCGATCCCCTCGAGCCCCGAGGCATCCTCGGTCTGCACCGAATCACTGCCCTCGGTCGACGACGCGAGCAGGGTGCCGGTGGCGGCGAACGCCGCTGATCCTCCCGTACCCAGAAGCGCGAAGCCACCCACGACCGCAGTCACGATCATGACCGCGGTCTTGCCCGACGAGCGTCCCGCGTCAGCGGGCCGGTCGTCGACCGGTGCCTGCGCCTCTGCAGCGCCCTGGCCCTCGGGTTCCGACGCCGGTGGGGGAGTGAACGGGGTGTGCCCGCCCTGGTGGTCGTCGTTCGTGGTCATCGTCCCACTCCTGTCTGTCCGGTCGGCGTCGCGCCGCCCGTGTTCTCGATGTGTGCGAGGGCGGCCAGCACGCGACGGTTGCCCGATTCGCCCTGCTCGAAGCCCAGCTTCTGGAAGATCGCGGTGATGTGCTTCTCGACACTGGCCTCCGAGAGGAAGAGCAGCCCGGCGATGGCCTGATTCGACTTGCCCTCGGCGATCAGGGCGAGCACGGTGCGCTCGCGTTCGGTCAGGCGCTGCATCCGGTCGTCCCGATTGCGTCGGGTGAGCAGCTGCGCGACGACCTCGGGGTCGAGCACCGTCGCGCCCTCGGAGATCCGCTGCACCGAGGCGAGGAACTCCGACACGTCGGCGACCCGATCCTTTAGCAGGTAGCCCAGGGGCCCTCCCTGGGCGGCGATGAGGTCTGAGGCATACCGCTCCTCGACGTACTGCGAGAGCACGAGCAGCGGAAGTGCCGGGTGGGTGTCGCGCAGCCCGAGAGCCGCGCGGATCCCCTCATCGGTGAAGGTCGGAGGAAGTCGCACGTCGAGGATGCAGAGTTCGGGATCGGTCTCGGCCACGGCTTCGGCCAGACCCTGCGTGTCGGGCAGCGCCGCGACCACACTGTGGCCGGCGTCTTCGAGCAGTCGCACGAGTCCTTCGCGCAGCAGTACGGAGTCTTCGCAGATCAGGATGCGCATGGCACGTTCACCTCCAGGCTGGTAGGTCCGCCCACGGGGCTCTCGAGGCGGAAGGTGCCGCCGGCCGCGAGGATGCGGTTGGCGATGCCATCGAGACCGCCGCCGGGCTGCACCTGCGCGCCTCCCATGCCGTTGTCTTCGACCCGGGCCCACAGCACTCCGCCGTCACGCAGTCGCACGGTGACTCTGGCCTCGCTGGCGCGGGAGTGCTTGGCGGCGTTGGTGAGCGACTCGGCGATCGAGAAGTACACGGCGGCCTCGGCCTCGCGGCTGCACCGGCCGTCCATGCGCACATCGAGACTCACGGGGATGTGCGAGCGCCCGGCCAGAGCCGACAGTGCGGCATCGAGACCGCGATCGTCGAGCACCGAGGCATGGATGCCTCTGGCCAACTGTCGCAGCTCGGTGATCGCGGCCTTCGTCGAGGTGTGTGCCTCGGCGATCAGCTCTTTGGCGGCATCCGGGTCATTGTCGATCTTCTGCTGCGCAAGGCCCAGGGTCATCCCGACCGAGACCAGACGGGGCTGGACCCCGTCGTGCAGATCGCGTTCGATGCGGGTGCGCTCGACGTCGGCGGCGCGCACCGCACCCTCGCGCTGAGCGGTGCTGGTGCGAACGCGCTCGGTCAGCTCGGTCTCGCGACTGCGGATCACGATCGACAGCGAGAGCACACGGTGCAGAAGAGCGAGACCGATCATGCCGGCGAGGCAGGCGGCGATCCCGAGGATGCCGATGACCGGCGCCCACGCGGTGTCGATTCCGCCTCCGCCGAACGGCCCCATCACGGCATCCGTGCCGGTGAGAGGGGCGAACGAGATCACGATCGACCACACCAGGCCGTAGGCCAGACGCAGCACGACCCAGCCGAGCACTGCGGTGATCGCGAAGTTCGCGAGAGCGCGCCACATGCGGCCGTCGATCGCCTGGTGGCCGAGCGCGCGCAGCCAGCCGACGAAGCCGGGTCGATCACGCGGACGCCACCGGAGCGGCGCGATCGGCGTCTTGTAGAGAGCGCTCACGCGGGCGACCTCGAACCAGCCGACGCCGAACAGCGCGTAGACGAGCCCGACGAGCAGGACGACCCCGATGCCGGCGGCGAAGAGCAGGCCGAGGCCTGTGCCGAGAAGTCCCGAGAGAGTCGCGAAGATGAAGCCGCCGATGACCCCGATGCCTGCCAGATGCAGGATCGAGAGGAAGAGCCGAAGCGGTGGCTTCGGGCCCGTCGCCTGTGGTGGCGTGGCTGTCTGAGTGGTCATGGTTCCAAGGTACGGCGGAGCCGATCGCGCCGACACCGAGCCAGCCAGACACCCGGCTTCCGGTTTTCCCTACTCCTCACGAACGCAGAAGAGGGGCGGATGCATTTCGCATCCGCCCCTCTTCCGAAACCGGTCGGTCAGTTCGACATGAATCCGACGAGCAGCCCGCCCGTCACCTTGACGGCGACGTTGTAGATGCCGGCGACGACCGCGCCGAGCACCGTGAAGACGATCAGGTTGAGGATCGACACGACGGCGGCGAACGCCATCACCTGCGGAAGGCCGGCGACCTCGGAGATGATCACGGAGTCATCGGTGATCTGCCCGATGAACGCGTCGGCCTGGGAGAGGATCCCGGTCGCCTGCAGCACGAGGTAGATCAGGAAGAACGAGACCATGGTCACGATCGCGAGCGCGACCGCGCCGAGGAACGAGAGCTTCACGGCCGACCAGAAGTCGACGTAGACGAGGCGCAGGCGCACCTGCTTGCCACTGGTCTTGCGCGTGGACTTCTTCGCCAGCTTGTCGGCTACTGTGCTCATGCGTCTGCTTCCTCAGGGTTCTCGGTCGTCTCGGGGGCGGTGGTCTCGGAATCCACCTCCGCCTCATCCGATTCGTCTTCCTCGGTGAGGCCCCGCTCACCATTGCGGGCGATGGCGAGGATCCGGTCGGCTTCCGTCGTCCGTGCGAACACCACTCCCATGGTGTCGCGGCCCTTTGCGGGCACCTCGGCCACGGCAGAGCGTACCACCTTGCCGCTGGACAGAACCACCAAGACCTCGTCGTCGGATGCGACCATCAGACCGCCCGCGAGAGTGCCTCGATCGTCGTTCAACTTGGCGACCTTGATGCCGAATCCGCCGCGTCCCTGGACGCGGTATTCCTCGATCGCGGTGCGCTTGGCGTAGCCGCCGTCGGTGACCACGAAGACGAACTGACCGGGTGCCGCGACGGATGCCGACAGCAGGCTGTCGCCCTCGCGGAACTTCATGCCCTTCACACCCGCCGTCGCGCGTCCCATCGGGCGCAGCGCCTCATCGGTCGCGCTGAATCGCACCGACATGCCCCGGCGGCTGATGAGCAGGATGTCGTCCTCGGCGTTCACCATGAGCGCCGAGACGAGCTCGTCCTCGTCGTTCAGACGGATCGCGATGACGCCGCCCTGACGGTTCGTGTCGTAGGCGTCGAGACGCGTCTTCTTCACGAGACCGTCGTGAGTGGCCAGCACCAGGTAGTCGGCGACCGCATAGTCGCGGATGTCGAGCACCTGTGCGATGTTCTCGTCGGGCTGCAGAGCGAGCAGGTTCGCGACGTGCGTGCCCTTCGCGTCGCGCCCGGCCTCGGGGACCTCGTAGGTCTTCGAGCGGTAGACCCGCCCCTTGTCGGTGAAGAACAGCAGCCAGTGGTGCGTCGTCGTGACGAAGAAGTGCTCGACGATGTCGTCGGCCCGCAGCTGGGCGCCCTTGATGCCCTTGCCGCCGCGGTGCTGCGACCGGTAGTTGTCGCGGCCCGTGCGCTTGCTGTACCCGGCGCGGGTGATGGTGACGACCATCGCCTCTTCGGCCATGAGGTCTCCCATCGGTACGTCGCCGTCGAACCCGTGCCGGA